>JAFQLO010000081.1 GCA_017414525.1 Clostridia bacterium
ATTACGTTTAACAGACGACCAAAGCGTATAAAGATGCACTAGGTGGCAAAAAGGTTAATGAGCGCGCGGTTTTGTTAGCGTTTAACAGAGGTTTTACCGAGGGGTATTTTAACGGGAACGCTAATATTATTTCTAATATACATAATCACGTTGGCGTCGAGATAGGAAAGGTTTATAAGGTTAACGGTGGAAAGAGGTTTAACGAGGTTTTCTTCTCTTCAAATTGTGAACTTTTCCCTAAATCTACTTTTAAGTTTTTTAGCGGGGATAAAGAGAGCGCAGTAGTTTGCGCTTACGATTTATCCGAACAGCAAAAAGGGAAGTATAGGCTCACCACGACTGCGGAAATTTCCGTCGGGGATATGGTTAATCTAATTGCAGATTCCTTTGAAGAAGTAAAGGTTTCTAGTCTAACACCTAAAAGACCGCTCGATTTGAGCGTGTCGGTGGAAGTCGGCAAAGAGATTTTGGCAAAGTTTAATTGCAACGGTAAAGAGATAACCGTTCTTGGTGAAACTTTGCAAGCGGCAAAGAGTAGACCTGTTACTAGAGAGGAAATTAAGGATAATTTTGCTAAGAGTAATCTGTTTAGTTGTACCGTTGATTTTGAAAAGTTTGAAGATGCGTTTATCATAAAGAGTGCGCTTAACGAGTTTAGGCGAAAGGTGCTTGAAAGAGCGGAAGAAGAGTTTACGAAAATTAGTAGGAAACAGTTAGAATATAAAAGTTTTTTCTTTAATAACGATATTGACGAATTTACTGATTTTTGCACTATTGAAAATTTGACGGAAATTGCTAGCGTGAAAGAGAATAACGTTATTTATTCGCCCGAAGAATATAGTGTGGAGGCTGTTCAAGAGTTTTTGCGCTCGTGTGAGAAGAATCATAAAAAAGGGTATTTGGATACGCCTAACTTTGCGCTTGAACGCGATATTGAAATGCTTAAGCAAATAATAGAAAAAACTGGTGTTAAGATAGTTGCTAACAACTATTACGCACTAACTCTTACTGATGATTATATCGTTGGCGGTGGGCTCAACGTTTATAACGACGTTTCTGCAAAAACGCACGGCAAACCATTCGTGTGCGCGGAGAAGAGCGTAGGTAATAAAACCGATATGCCTTATATGACTTTGCGCCATTGTCCGATTAAAGAACATTTTGGCGGAAGCTGTGCTGATTGCAAGTTTGAAAATGATTTTAAACTTATAAGTGACAGCGGTAAGACGATGAGGATTAAAAGGAAAAAACTATCGTCGTGTACTTTTTATTTAACGGATTAAAGGAGAGAATATGAAAGCGGTAATTCAAAGAGTTTTGGAGGCTAACTTAAAGGTTGATGGAGAACTTATCTCTGAAATAGGGCAAGGATACGTTATATTTTTAGGGGTTGCAAAAGGTGATACGACTGAAGATGCTGATTATTTTATTAAGAAAATTCCGCCGCTTAGAATTTGTGAGGACGAGAACGGAAAGATAAATAAATCTATTGTCGACGTTGGTGGGGAAATATTACTCGTTTCGCAATTTACACTTTACGCAAACACTTCTCACGGAAACAGACCTGATTTTCTCGCGGCAGAAGTTCCCGATAAGGCAAACGAATTATATCAATACGTTGCTGTGGGGTTAAAAAAGCAAGGCCTAACAGTTAAACTCGGTGTGTTCGGTGCGGATATGAAGATAAGCCAAATAAACGACGGACCGTTTACGGTGGTGCTAGAAAAGCCTGATAAAAAGTAACGGTTAAACAGCGTTATGTTAATTAATTTAGGCGGCAATAATTTGATAAATTAGAGGGGCGAATTTCGAAAATATTTCGTAAACGAAACTGTTGACTTTTACTTGCAAGGGTTATATTATTTGTTATAGATAATATAGGAGAAGAAAGATGCAAGTAGCAAAGGGCTTAAAACTAGGGGGCAAGAAAGAAGTTAATATGCTTTCTGGCTCTATAATGAAAGGAATTATGACGATTGCAATACCGATTATGATTATGAACGTGTTGCAATCGCTCTTTAATATAATCGATATGACTATATTAAAGATGTACGATACCGACGGGGGATATTCCGTTGGCGCAGTTGGTGCGTGCGGGACGCTGTTTAGTTTTATTACTGGTCTTGCTATCGGTATCGCTGCGGGTGCAAACGTTATTATCGCAAGGTATATAGGTAAGGGCGATAAAGAAGGCGTTGACAAATCAGTAGGAACGGCTCTCGTGTTTTCGGTTATAAGCGGAGTGGTTTTGCTCGCAATAGGCGTTATTTTTGCCGAATTCTTTTTGAGCCTTGTAAATTGCCCAACTAAATTTTTTGATAAAGCAGTTTTATATTTTAGACTATATTTTTTGGGTATGCCGTTCTTCACCTTTTATAACTTTGCCGCTGCCGTTTTGAGATCGGCGGGCGATTCGAGAAGACCTATGGTGTATTTGACTATCGGTGGAGTGGTAAAAGTAGCGTTAACTTTTCTGTTAGTAGGCGTTTTTAAAATGGAAATAGTGGGCGTTTCAATAGCAACTATTTCTACGTGGGTGATTACTTCAGTGTTAGACGCTTTTGCACTCATACGCAACGGCGGAATAGTAGCCGTTGATTTTAAGCGATTAAGAATATACGGCACGCAATTAAAGGAGATGCTCAAAATCGGTATTCCTACTGGATTGCAACAGGCGTTATATTCTCTTGCGAACTTGGTAATTGTAGGGGCAGTAAACTCTTACGGTTCGGATGATATAACCAAAGCAAACGCATCAACCGGTGTTTCTATTGCAAACAATTTTGACGGTATATTATATCAAATAGTAACTGCTCCTGCACTTGCAGTAATGCCTTACGTAAGTCAGAACGTGGGTGCAAAAAATATGAAACGCGCAAAAAAAGCTATGTTGAACGGTATACTTATAACTCTGATATTCGGCGGTGGCTTTGGTGCGCTTTCGGCAATATTCTCGGCAGAACTTTCTTCAATTATGACTTCTAATATAGAGATTATAAAGTTCTCTCAACAAAAGATGATGTTAGTGTCTAGCACTTACTTTATCTGTGGTATTAACGAAATACTCGGCGCGGGGATTAAAGGTATGGGAAAACCGTTTATTCCTATGATAGCGACTATGTTGTTTATGTGTGCAATAAGATTCCCTTGGGTTTGGTTTATTTATCCTCTATTCCCGAATTTGACTTTCCTTTATACCATTTGGCCGATAGGTTGGGTGCTTTCGATAACAATGGTGTCGTGTTTCTTGACCCCGACGGCAAAAAAACTTCAGCAGAGATTTGATAAAGAAATGCAAGAGGCAAATAAAGAACCTGAAATTGATTAATGAAAAAGCAAAATAAAAATATAATAAAAAACGACAAGTTTCAAAAGATACTTGTCGTTTTTTTGGTGGGGGCGATAGAACTCGAATCTACGACCTCTTGCATGTCAAGCAAGCACTCTAACCAGCTGAGCTACGTCCCCAAAGGCTTAAATATATTAACATATTTTCCGCTGATTTACAAGCAATTTAAGCAATAAAAAATCTGCTCGTTAAAAAAATTTGCTCGTTCTGTATTTTTATATACTTGACAAATAAAGGTTACCGCTTGTATAATTATTTCATTAGAGGTAAGTATGCATATCTGTGGATTTGAGAAGATGTCATTAGTAGATTACGACGGATTAGTTGCAGCCACCGTGTTTACGGGCGGGTGCAATTTTAGGTGTGGTTTTTGCCACAATTCCGCGCTCGTTCTCTCGCACAAGGATATTCCCGCAATCGATACTGAGGAGGTGCTTTCTTACCTTAAAAAGAGGAAAGGGGTTTTAGACGGCGTTTGCGTTTCCGGTGGAGAACCTACTTTGCAGAAAGATTTGCCAGAGTTTTTATCTTCACTTAAAGAACTCGGCTATAAGGTTAAGTTAGACACCAACGGCACTAATCCTATACTTATTAAAAGACTATTCAGCGACAAACTCGTTGACTATTTTGCTATGGATATAAAGGCGGATAAAGAGGTTTATCCCGCCATTATTGACGTTCCTAATTACGATTTAGGAAAGGTTTTGGAGTCGGTTGAATTTTTGTTATCGTTAGGGGATAACTACGAATTCCGCACCACCCTTATTTCCGAATTCCATGGCAAAGAAAATATCGTAAACATAGGAAAATGGATAAAGGGGGCAAACAAGTATTTTTTACAGAAGTTCAAAAACAGCGAAAACTGTATCCAGTCACATCTTTCCGCCGTGGAGGAAAAAACAGCTTTAGAATTTAGGGATATACTCAGAGAGTACGTTCCTAATACCCATCTGCGTGGGTATTAAAAAAGTTTTTTCATCTAAGGAGATTTATAATTTAATATGGAAATGTATTTTATTTTTGCGCTTATTGCGCTTCTTTGTTGGAGTGGATCTGACTTCTTCTCCAAGAAAGGCACTGACGAAAAGGATAAAAACAGCCATTGGAAGGTTACCTTTGCCGTCGGTCTTATTATGGGTATTCACTTTTTGATTACGCTCATCGGCGGAGCGATAATCGATGCAAACGGCGGACCTGACAGCGTAGACAAGTTCGTTTCAAGTCTTTTCTATACTGACTTCCAGCTCATTAACTTCGTTCAATATTTACCAGTAGCCGCGCTTTATATTTTGGCTATGGTAATCGGTTACGTCGGTTTAAGATACATAGAACTTTCTATCTCTTCTCCCATCTGTAACTGTTCAGGCTCGCTTGCACTTCTTCTTTGCGTAGTAATTTTCTCTTTCACCGATAGTCCGATTGAACTTGACGCATTTTCAATTGTTGCGGTTTGCCTTATTACCTTGGGTATTATCGGGATTGGAATCGTTGATAGCAAGGAAAACGAGGAACTTAAAGTTCTTCGTAGACAAGAGTCTAACCGTAAATATACCAAGAGCTTTCTCGCGCTTTTGTTGCCTATTGCGTACCTCATTATAGACGCGCTCGGCACGGTTGGCGATGAAATTTTATTCTCGTTCAGAACTTGCAACGTATGTAACGGACTTTTCTTTGCATCGGAAACTTGTCACCACTGCGGTTTGACTTATCCCGAAGGCGTTTTGGAAGAACAAGGATATTTGATGAGTGATTACGCAGCGAATTCAGCGTTTGAGCTAACATTCTTGTTGCTTGCAATCTTCGCGTTTATTTGGGTTAAGTTCGTTAAGAAAGACAAACTCTTTGCAAGACCTAGCAGAGCGCTCTATATCGGCGGTGCTTGTGAAACGGTTGGTCAAATTTTCTATATGGCAGTAATGTTCTCTGACTTCGTAGCGGGTATGCCTATGATTTCAGCATACTGCGTACTCTCCGTCGTATGGAGCAGAATATTCTTAAAAGAAAAACTTTCTTGGAAGCATTACGCAGCGATTGCGGTAACTTTCGTGGGAATAATTCTACTGGGAATTTTCTCGCCGGTATAGTATAGAGAACCAACAAAACTTATAAAAAAGCCCGCTGCGGTTAATACCGCGGCGGGCTTTTTGATTGTAATTATTTACTCGTTGTTGCGCATACTAAGTTAGTAAGCGTTTTTTCGCCATTGGGTAGGGGTTACGCCAAACTTGCTCTTAAAAGCAATAATAAAGTTGGTTGCAGCCGCATAGCCTAATTTTTCAGCAACTTGTGCAACGGTAACTTTGCTACCCGCAAGGAGAGAGAGCGAGTAAGAAAAGCGCGATTCGTTCAAGTAATCTTGAATGGTTTTTTTCATGTACTTCTTAAACTCTCTGCAAACGTAGCCGTGCGAATAGTTTGTAAGTGCGACGATTTCCTCAATGTTCTTGTTGATATATTTTTCCGTGCCGAGCTGGGTTAAAAGAAGAGATAGCCACTCGGGGATATCGTTAGAGTTTTTTTCGCTGTTTTGCTGCCAAAGATCAAATATTTCAGTAATAACGTTTCTGTGGCGAATGTTTAGCGAGAGTGAGGGCTTATCGTGAGGCGTATTTAAGTAATTAAGTTTATTCTCTAGCATTTGGAGCTGGAAGTCTGAAACGGAAAAGTCAACGAGCAGCGGGGTGTTTAGAACGCGCTGATAAAGAGTTGGGTCAATAGAGTTACAAACAGACTTCATAACGGAAACGGGCATGTAAATATCTCTGAAAACGTGATTGCCGTCAGCGACGAAATAATGCCTATCTTGAGGGCGCAATAAAATAACGCGACCTTTAGTGATTTCAAGGCACTCGTCGTTAACGTAATTCTTGTAAGATCCCTTAGTACAGATAGCGAACTCGAAAAATGAGTGATAGTGATGCGAGCAGGTCTTCGAGATAACTATGCGAGTAAAAGGAGCTTTAGCGATTTCTGATTCTCTAAGTACGTTATAGTTCATAAAATACCACCTTTAAAACATGAAAACAATCAGTAAAATAAAAGAAAAAAACCTTATCAAAATATCAAGTTTTCGATTATATTTTAATATATTTATAGCAAAAAGTAAAGCGTTTTTTAGTAAAATTATAAAATCATAATTTTTGAGAGATTTTAACGATAAAGCAAATCGCTAGCAAAATACTGATAAAATGGCAATAAATAACGCGAAAAAAGTCGAAAAAAAATAAAAATAGTTCAAAAAGTCAATAAATTATGCCTAAAAAAGTTAAGAAATCATAACTTTTGGTTAAAAAATAATATTGTATTTAAAATTTTGGTATGGTATAATTACTCAGTAAAATGGTCACATTGTACGCTAGACTTATTAATGTTTACGCGCGCGAGGCTTTAGAACTAAAGAATTTTTTTAAAAAACAAGGCTAGCCTTCTGTTTTGCCACAGGCAAAACAGAGGAATGTTTGTTGGCTAACAAAGTTCTAGGGGAAAGAGGGGAACGCGTTTAAGCACTGATGTGTTTGGCGGGCGAGATGAGCGTTTAACAAAAAGAAAAAAAATTTTTTAAAGGAGAGTATAGTATGAAAAAATCCTATCTCAAACCGTCAATCGAATTGGAAGTATTCGAATTGGTTGACGTATTGGAAAGCTCAGATGGCGCAGGATTTGATGCTGAGGACTTGCTCGGACAGGAGGGTTTATAATGAAAAAGATGAATAAATCCCTTTTGACGGTTGTTCTCGTAGCATTGATGTCGTTTGTTTGTGCGTTTGTTAGCCTTGGTTTCGTTAACTCTGGCGTAAGCGCAAGTGCAGACGGTCTCGCAAGACCTGTGTCAGCTACAACTGCTGCTGCCGACGATTTTTACGTTGTTAGTGGCGCAAGAGTTCGCGTAACTGAAACGCAGTCTGGTATCGCTTTCGGTTCTATCGTAACCAAAGGTTATCATGATAAGCTCGTAGAAGACTACGGTTCGGTTGAATACTTTGCAACCGCACAGGTAGCTGGTGGCGCAAACTGGTCGGCAATCAGATTCCCCATTCAGCCTAGCTTTGCTGAAGGCGCAGCTGATACCGAAGTTTTCGAACTCCGTACCTACATCAACTTCAATTCATTAGACGATAATGATGAAGCTTATCGTAAAGCTGCGTACGCAAGAGATTTCGCTATCGAAACCTACGTTAAAGCTGGCGATACTTACTTTAAGGCTGCTGACGCAGAAAACGGAATCAACCGTTCTATGCAGGCTGTTGCAAACGCAGCATCTCTTAACTGGACTAGTGAAGAAGTAGATGGTTTCGCACAAGAAGATATCGCTAAATACTTCACCGTTGGTGAGCGTTCAGACAAAGTTACTGCTTATACCTTTGCAGATAACACTGCTTTCGTTAAACTTCCTGGAGTAGACGGAACTAAGAACGCAAACGTTGAAATTTATGCGGGTGCAAACTCTTTGGGCGAATTTACCTATGATGCAAAAATGGAAGCATACGTTGGTGCTCTCGCTAGCGTAAAAGATAAGGTTAACTTCTCAGCATTTGTTGACGGTAAGGTTTATAGCACCGTTGCTGCTGAAGCAACCAAACTTACCGCTGAAAACATAACTGATATTAAGGCTGCTACCGTTGGTTACTACGTTCTTGCTGAAGACGTAGATATGGCTCAAACCGATTGGACTCCTTACACCACCTCTAGTTATCCTTTGGGATCTGCTCAGAACAGATTTGACGGTACTTTCGATGGTATGAACCATACCATAGATAATTTCACGAACGAAGTTGGTCAACCTGGTGGTCTCTTCTATTATATGCATCACGCAACCGTTAAAAACGTTGCCTTCACCAATGCAGTAGCATCTGCTGGATCAGCTGGCATTATCGGTCGTGACTTTAGAAACGGCTCAGTTCTTGAAAACGTTTACGTTCACGCTACAAGTGTTGCATCAAATGCAGGTGCATTGTTTGCTGCATTAGAAGCTGGTGCAAACTCTGTTATTAAGGACGTTACCGTAGTTATCGATAGCGGTGCTGCCGCATTCTTGAACTACAGTTTCTGTACTCAGTCTATCATCCTTTCTAACTGTCACTTCTTAGGTGAAGAAGGTAAGACAGTAGTTTATAAGCCTAGTGAAGGCGTAACTTACGGAACTGAAGGCGTTGACTATTTCACACATTCTGACAAGATTGACCTTGTATTGCAAGCTCAAGCTGGTGAAACTTCAATGACTGATTTCGTTGCAAACGCTTTTGTTACTAACCAAGAAGCTTGCTTAGATGACGTAACTTATATTAATCAAGATAACATCACCTCGTTGCAGACTGCAAATTCTGGTTACTATATGCTTGAAGAAGACATTGATATGACTGGAATAACTTGGGAAAATTATCAAACCGCTGATAACGATGCTACTGCATTCATTGGCACGTTCAACGGTAATGGTCACACTATTTCTAACTTCACCAACTCTAAGGGTCAATATGGCGGCTTGTTTGGTAGAGTAAGAAATGCAACCGTTAAAAACGTTGCATTTGTTAATGCTACCTTGACTGTTGGTACTGCTGGTATCATTGCTCGTAGTGGTTCATTCGTTTTCGAGAACGTTTACCTCCACGTTAAGAGTGGTACTGCTACTTCAGGTACTGCAATCGCTGCATATGAAGGTGCAAATGCATCAACCAAGATGAAAGACGTAACTATCGTTGTAGATAGCGGCTGTCAATCATTCGTTAACTCAGCTTTCTTCGTAGCACCCTTGACTCTTGAAAACTGTAATTTCGTTGGTAGCTCTACTCTTTCCATAGTTTATAGAAGAGCTTCAGATACTACTGCTGTTCTTACTGGTACTGAAAACACTGACTACTTCAGATATTCTGATACAGGTGCGTTCTATACTGCAGTTGTAAACGATAAGACCACTGCTACCGATTTGGCTAAAGATACGTTTACAGCAAAGCAAGTAAAGTATATTGGTCAGGACAACATAACCGATCTTCAAACTGCAACTGGCGGTCTCTATATTCTTAATGAAGATATCGATATGACTGGTATTGAATGGGCTTCAACCACTACTTTTGCAGGTAACCTTGTTGGTAATGGTCACGCTATCAGCAACTTCAGTGGTGCAAACTTGTTTGGTGGTTTTGCAGGCTCAATCAGAGGCGTAAACTTCATAAATGCAAACCACACTGCAATCGGATTCTTGTCTGCGGCTAGCGTAACTGCTAACGTAACTATTGAAGACTCTTTGTTTGATTTAGTTAACTCTACTGGTTCAAGAAAAGCACTTATCGGTTATCAAACTGGTGGTGTTGCAACTCTTAAGAACGTTGACGTAATCGTACCTGTAAACACTCAAACTTATTGGGGTATGATAACTTGCCACGCTATATCAGGACTTGTTCTTGATAACGTTAACATGTATGGTGGTAACGGACTCGTTCACTCAACTGAAGGTAACTACGCTACTTTAATAGTTAAAGATGGTACGATTACTGGAACTTACAAGACCTATACTATGGATGAACTTTTGGCTGCGTGCGTTACTGGTACCGCTTCTCAAAAATATGTTGATTACGTTATAGAGTCAGGTCTTATAACTCCTATTTCTCAAGCAAACTTTGCTGATTTGCAGAGCGTCACTTCTGGTTATTACTACTTAACCGAAGATATTGATATGGCTGAATTCACCGCTTGGGCTCCTGTTGATGGATTTGCTGCAACTCTCGATGGTAACGGTCATACCATTTCTAACTTCAGTTCACCCGCTGCCACGTTCCTTTTCGTATCCCATGTAAGATCCATCCCTTTCTGTTTCAACGCCGACCTGCGGCGCTTTGATTTTTTGTACAGGGCGGGCAAGCATCCCGCCGCTTTCTTTAATGGTACCCTGTTTCGGCCCGTGGGTCAAGAGGCTTTGGAAA
>JAFQLO010000082.1 GCA_017414525.1 Clostridia bacterium
CCTTTATGAACTTCTGCACCGCAAGTGGTGAGCGATTCAACGCTGTGCGATTTAGATGAGCCTGTAGCACCGCCGCAGCCGTCTCTACCAGTTCTGCCACCGAGAAGAATAACAACGTCCCCTTTTTCAGGAACTTCACGGCGCACGTTCTTTTCGGGTGCAGCTGCAATAACCGCACCGATTTCCATACGCTTAGCAACGTAACCGTCGTGATAAATCTCGTCAACCATTCCGGTTGCAAGACCTATTTGGTTACCGTAAGAAGAATATCCACTAGCCGCAGTAGTGACGATTTTTCTCTGGGGAAGTTTTCCAGGAATAGTTTCTTCCAAGGGTTTTAAGGGATCAGCCGCACCAGTTACGCGCATCGCAGCGTAAACGTAACTTCTACCGGATAGCGGGTCGCGAATTGCACCGCCGATACAAGTAGCCGCACCGCCAAAAGGCTCAATTTCCGTGGGGTGGTTGTGCGTTTCGTTCTTAAAGAGAAGCAACCAGTCCTGCATTTCACCACCAACGTTAACCTTAATCTTAACGGTACAAGCGTTGATTTCTTCTGACTCGTCGATTTTAGGAAGTGCCCCCGTCTTTTTGTGGTATCTGGTAGCAATAGTAGCAAGGTCCATAAGGTTAATCGGTTTAGTTCTGCCAATAGCCTTTCTGGTCGCAATATAATCTTCATAAATACTCTGCGCCAAACCGTCCTCAAACTCGACGTTTTCTACCGTCGTCAAGAAAGTGGTGTGACGGCAATGGTCTGACCAGTAAGTATCAATCATCTTAATTTCCGTGATAGAAGGATCTCTCTTCTCGCTGATAAAATAAGACTGCAAGAATTTAAGATCGTCAATATCCATAGCAAGCCCTTTTTCTTTCAAGAAAGAATTTAAGCCGTCTACTGAAAGTTTGTTAAATCCGTTTAAAATCTCAACCTTATCAGGAAGTTCATATTCCATCTTCAAGGTGGTTTTTTCTGCTAAATCAGCCTCTCTGCACTCTACGGGGTTAATAACGTACTTCTTAATAGCCTCTAATTCTTTTTCAGAGAGTGTTCCGTTAATAGCGTAAACCTTTGCAGTTTTAACGTCAGGACGAGTTCCTGCCGAGAAAAGTTGAACGCATTGAGCAGCAGAATCGGCTCTTTGATCAAACTGACCAGGAAGTGGTTCTACTGCAAAAACGTAATCAGTTTTAGGAAGGGCGGTAAAAGTATCGTCAATCTGCGGTTCGGAAAAAACCGAGTTAATGCACTTATCGAAGAGTGCCTTGTCGATATTTTCCACGTCGTAGCGGTTGATAACCGAAAGTTCTTTAACGCCTTCTATTTTTAAGAGATTTTTAATTTCGCTCTTTAATGCGTTTGCCTCGTTAGCAAACTCTGCTTTTTTAGCAACGTAAATTCTATAAACCATTATTTTTTCTCCTCGTAAGCTTTGAGTGCCCTAGCTCCAATATCCTTTCTATAATAAGCGTTCTTAAAGGAAATCTTTTCAACTTTTTTATAAGACTTCTTAATTGCGCCTTTTAAGGTAAACGCCGTTGCGGTAACGCCCAAAACTCTTCCGCCGTTAGTTAAAAGTTTATCGCCGTCAAGCTTTGCACCAGCAACAAAAACGTTCTTTCTAGAAGTGCTAAATGTAATCTCGAACCCTTTTTCGTAACTAGCGGGATAACCCTCGCTAGCCATAATAACGCAGCACGCAGACTTTTTCTTGAACTCAACCTTCACTTTATCGAGTTCGCCTTTTGATACCGCCTGCATAATTTCAAAGAGGTCGGTTTTAAGAAGAGGAAGAACGACTTGAGTTTCGGGATCGCCAAACCTACAGTTATACTCAATTACCTTAGGTCCTTTTGGGGTTAACATAAGTCCAAAGTACAAGCAACCCTTAAACGTTCTCCCCTCTTTATTCATAGCGTCCATAGTGGGAAGGAAAATCTTTTCCATACACTCTTTTGCTATTTCCTCAGTGTAATAAGGGTTGGGAGCAACCGTTCCCATACCACCAGTATTAAGTCCCTTATCGTTATCGAGCGCGCGTTTGTGGTCCATTGAAGATACCATAGGAACTAAAGTTTTTCCGTCGGTAAAAGAAAGAACGGAAACTTCAGGGCCTGTTAAGAACTCTTCGATAACTACGTTTGCTCCACTAGCACCGAAAACCTTATCTTCCATCATAGATTTAACGGCAGCTTTAGCGTCCTCGAGATTTTCAGCGATGATAACACCTTTACCGAGAGCCAAGCCGTCCGCCTTGATAACTATGGGCATATCTTGAGTTTCAAGATACTTATACGCACTTTCCATATCGGAAAAAGTTTCGTAATTCGCCGTGGGAATGTTGTATTTTTTCATAAGGTTTTTAGAAAAAACCTTACTTCCCTCAATGATAGCCGCCTCTTTGGTCGGACCAAAACAAGGGATTCCCTTTTCGTTAAGCGCGTTTACCGCGCCTAAAACTAGCGGATCGTCGGGTGCAACTACCGCAAAATCAACCTTATTTTCAACTGCAAACGCCGTCACTTTTTCAATATCTTTAACGTTGATATCCACCGTTTTAGCATCCGCAGCGATACCGCCGTTTCCAGCAACCGCAATAATCTCGGTTATCTTTTTACTCTTTTTCAAACTTTGAATAATGGCGTGTTCTCTTCCGCCGTTACCTACAACAAGTACTTTCATGTTTTTCTCCGTAAATTAATGGTGGAATAATCTCATTCCGGTAAAGGACATAACCATTCCTCTTTCGTCGCACGCCTCGATAACGAGGTCGTCTCTAACAGAACCGCCCGGTTGTGCGATATAAGAAACACCGCTCTTTGCCGCGCGTTCAATGTTATCGCTAAACGGGAAGAATGCGTCGCTTCCAAGCGCAACACCCTTTACCTTTGACAAAATTTCCTTCTTGTCTTCTTTAGTAAAGAGATCGGGTTTAACGGTAAAGTATTTCTGCCAAACGCCCTCAACGAGGAGGTCTTCACATTCGTCAGAGATATAAATATCGATAACGTTGTTTCTATCAGGTCTGCCGAGCGTCGGAAGGAAAGGAAGATTTATAACCTTATCGCTTTGGCGCAAAAACCAGTTGTCTGCCTTGCTACCAGCAAGACGGGTACAATGAATTCTCGACTGCTGACCTGCACCAACACCGATAGCCTGTCCGTTATGCGCAAAACACACCGAGTTACTCTGCGTGTATTTTAATGTGATGAGCGCAACGATTAAGTCTTGAACTGCGCTCTCTGGGAAGTTCTTATCTTTGGTTACGATTTCCTTGGTAACGAGTTCTTTATCAATCTTAAAATTATTTCTGCCCTGTTCGAAAGTTACGCCAAAAACCTGTTTGGTTTCCTTTTCTTCAGGAACGTAATTTGCGTCGATTTGAACTACGTTATAACTTCCGTTTCTCTTAGAACAGAGAATTTCAAGTGCCTCTTTAGTATAAGACGGAGCGATAATACCGTCGGAAACTTCTCTTTTAATAATCATAGCGGTGGTCTTATCGCACTCGTCGGAGAGAGCAATCCAGTCACCAAACGAACTCATTCTGTCCGTTCCTCTCGCTCTTGCGTAAGCGCAAGCGATAGGAGAATCGTCAAGACCATCAATATCGTCAACAAAGCAAGCGATCTTCTCTTTTTGAGAGAGTTTTTCGCCAACTGCCGCACCAGCGGGGCTGACGTGCTTAAAGGAAGTTGCAGCAACTTTACCGGTAGCCTCCTTCAATTCCTTAACCAGCTGCCAAGAGTTGAGCGCGTCCAAAAAGTTAATATACCCCGGCTTACCGTTTAAGATAGTTACGGGAAGTTCGCTACCGTTTGCCATAAAAATTCTAGCGGGTTTTTGGTTGGGGTTGCATCCATATTTCAACTGAAATTCATTCATTTTCATTCACCTATTTGTTTTTATTGATAATAATTTCTTCTGCTTTAAGAGTGTCAAGTTCCACCGTTCTAATAAGAAGTGAGACTTTGTTGTCCTCGTTGAGATTGTTCCAAACTACGTCAGCAAGTTCTTTTGCCGTGTTAGGAAGTTTAACCCGTTCAGGCTCTCCATAAAAAGAAGGAATGGGATTACCGTCGCACTCGTAAGTGTGGATAAAATGACCTAAACCGTTAATCGGTGCGTAACTATAAAAATATCTATCACAAACTTCGGGATTGCCGTCAGAACTCTTTAATATAGACATCTTA
>JAFQLO010000083.1 GCA_017414525.1 Clostridia bacterium
CATTCCCACCATCGGAACTGGGGGTTAAACTTGCAAACGAGCAGCTTAAAAAAGTTATGCTTTATTCCGATCCTGAACAGAGGGAACTAACGGAGGCGGCGGCTGATTATTACGGTGTGAAAAAGAGTCAAGTTATTATGACAAACGGCTCGGACGAGGTGTTAAATTTCGCGTTTATGGCGTACTGCGATAGTAAAACCCCTGCGCTTTTTGCAGATATTACCTATGGTTTTTATAAGGTTTTTGCCGAACTTAACGGCGTAAAGTATACGGAGATTCCGCTAAGGGAAGATTTTTCTTTAAGCGTTGATGACTATATAGGTAGAAGTGGCACGGTGTTTATCGCAAACCCCAACGCGCCTACTGGCAAGGCAATTTCGCTAGAAGCAATAGAAAAACTTTTAGCGGCTGATAAAAGTAGAATAGTTGTAATTGACGAGGCTTACGTTGATTTTGGCGGGGAGAGCGCGGTTAAACTTATCGAAAAGTACGATAACCTATTGATGACGCAAACCTTTTCTAAATCAAGGTCAATGGCGGGCGCAAGGCTGGGTTTTGGAATAGCAAACGAAAAGATTATAAGTGACCTTAACACTATAAAATATTCAACCAACCCTTATAACGTAAATAGAATTACCGCGGCAATGGGCGTCGGTGCAATTAAGGATAAAGAGTATTTTAACGATAACTGCAAAAAGATTATAAAAACGAGAGAGTGGGTAAAAGATGAACTTATCAAATTAGGATTTACCGCACTTGACTCAAAAACCAACTTCCTCTTCGCTAAGCATGAAAGAGTGGGTGGGGAAGAAATTTACTTAAAGCTAAAAGAAAAAGGCGTACTTGTAAGGCACTTTAATAAGGAAAGAATAAAAGAATTTAACAGAGTGACTATCGGAAGCGACGAGCAAATGCAAACTTTCCTTTCAGCAATAAAGGAAATATTGGAGGATAAATAAATGAGAAAGGCAACCGTAAATAGAAAAACGGCGGAAACGGATATTAAACTCACCCTTAATCTTGATGGAAAAGGTGAAAGCAAAATAGATAGTGGCTGTGGATTTTTAGACCATATGTTAACCCTCTTTGCTAAACACGGCAATTTTGATTTAACCGTAAAGTGCAAAGGGGACGTGGAGGTCGATTATCATCATACCACCGAGGATATTGCAATCGCGTTAGGTCAAGCGTTTAAGGAGGCTTTAGGCGATAAGAAAGGTATCAATAGATACGGCGATATTATTTTGCCTATGGACGAGGCGCTCATTCTCTCTGCGGTAGATTTATCTGGCAGAAGTTTTTTCGTAAAACAGTTTGATATTAAGGCTAATAAGGTTGGCGATTTTGATACCGAACTAGTTGAAGAGTTTTTCCAAGCTTTTGCTGCAAACGCACTTATTAATCTTCACATAAAACAGCTTGACGGTTCTAACGCTCACCACATCATCGAGGGAACGTTTAAGTCGGTTGCGAGAAGTTTAAGAAAGGCGGTCGCTATTGATAAGGATAATAGTGATCAAGTTCCTTCAACCAAAGGAGTTCTTTAATGATTGCAATAGTTGACTACGGCGTTGGAAATCTTTTTTCGTTAGCAAGTTCGTTTAAGGCTATCGGCGTAGATGCAATAGCAACAAGCGATAGAGATATAATTGAAAAAGCCGATAAAATAGTTCTCCCTGGGGTTGGAGCGTTTGGCGACGCTGCGGAAAAACTCGCTAGTTCTGGACTAAAAGAAGTAGTTTTAAGTGAGGTTAAAAAGGGCAAGCCTTTGCTTGGAATATGCCTCGGAATGCAACTTCTTTTCGATAAGAGTTACGAGTACGGAGAACACGAGGGATTAGGCTTAATTAAAGGGGAGATAAGACCTATTAAAGAGGTTATTCCTAGTGACTATAAGATTCCTCATATCGGTTGGAACGCACTTAAATTTAATAAAACAAGCAAACTATTTAAGTATATTAACGAGGGTGACCACGTTTATTTCGTGCACTCGTTTTACGGTGCGGAGTGTGAACAGTCGGTTATCGCCACTGCCGAATACGGCGCGTTTTTAACGGCGGCAGTAGAGGATAAAAACGTGTTCGGTTGCCAGTTTCACCCAGAAAAAAGCGGGAGCGTAGGGCTTAATATTTTGCGCGCGTTCTGCGAGGTGGAGGCGTAGTATGAATATTTTTCCTGCGATTGATATATTTGAAAAAAAGGCGGTAAGGCTATTTAAGGGCGATTATTCTAAAATGACCGTTTATAGCGAAAACCCCGTGGAAATTGCTGAAGATTTTAAGGCTCAAGGTGCGAAGTTTATGCACTTAGTGGACTTAGAGGGGGCTAAAAGCGGAACTACCCCTAACGCGGACGTTATAGAAAAACTCGTAAATGCGTTTAATGGGTTCGTGGAAATAGGCGGCGGAATTAGAAGTTTAGAGGTTATAGAAAAATACGTTTCGCTCGGTGTGAATAGAGTTATCCTCGGAACGGCTGCCGTTACCGATCGTGAGTTTTTAGTCAAGGCTTTAGAAAAGTATCAAGATAAAATTGCCGTTGGTGTGGATATTAAGGACGGTTTCGTTGCTATCAAAGGTTGGACGGAAAAGTCAGAACTCGAAGCGTTTTCTTTCGTTAAAGAGCTTGAGAGTTTGGGCGTTAAAACGATAATATGCACGGATATTAGTAAAGACGGCGCTATGCAAGGAACTAACCACGAGCTCTATAAAGAATTAAGCGAAAAAACTGGTGTTGACGTGGTGGCTTCTGGAGGAGTTTCCTCTATCGAGGACGTTAAAAAACTAACAAAACAAGGAATTTACGGCGCGATTATAGGAAAGGCTTACTACACCAACGCCATTTCCTTAAAAGAGGCAATCGAGGTGGCTAAATGATTACCAAAAGAATAATACCTTGCCTTGACGTTAAGAACGGTAGAGTAGTTAAAGGCGTAAACTTTCAAGGCTTGTCTGACGTTTCTTCGCCTATTGAACTTGGAAAATATTATAGTGATAACGGTGCAGACGAATTGGTTTTTTATGATATTACCGCGTCAGCCGAGGGAAGAGGGCTGTTTACCGATATTTTAAGAGAGGTAGCGAGCACGATTTTTATTCCCTTAACCGTTGGTGGTGGAATAAATACTCTAGACGATTTTGACAGAGTGTTAAAGTGCGGTGCGGATAAGGTCAGCGTAAATTCTGGCGCAATAAAAAACCCTAACCTCATTTACGAGGCGGCAAAAAGATACGGCGATCAATGCGTGGTTTTGTCGGTAGACGCCAAGCGCGTGGACGGTAAGTTTACCGTGTTTAGTAAGGGCGGGCGCGAAAATACGGGTATGGATGCAATAGAGTGGATTAAGCGCGGAGTAGATAACGGTGCGGGTGAAATTGTGTTAAACTCGATTGATACCGACGGCGTTAAAGGCGGATTCGATCTAGAGATGCTAGATGCCGTTTGCAAAGTTGTATCCGTTCCAGTAGTAGCGTCCGGCGGTGCGGGAAATATTAAGCACTTTATCGATCTTTTTAACGCACTTCCCAAAGTAGACGCAGGACTAGCCGCATCAATTTTCCATTTCGGCGAAGTTAAGATTAATCAATTAAAGGACGAACTTTATAAAAACGGTATACCCGTAAGAAGATAAAAGGAAGGAAGAATTATGCTAGATATTAAAAAACTCAAATTTGACGAAAAGGGACTTATTCCCGCAATAGTGGTTGATACTATTACTAAAAAGGTTTTAACCCTCGCGTATATGAACGAGGAAAGCCTTAAAATAACTTTAGAAAAGAAAAAGACTTGTTTTTGGTCGAGGTCAAGAAAGGAACTTTGGCTAAAAGGCGAAACTAGCGGTAACTATCAGCACGTAGTGTCTATTACTGCCGATTGCGATTACGACGCGCTCGTAGTTGAAGTGGAAAAGGACGGACCTGCTTGCCACGAGGGAACGGACAGCTGTTTCCATAACGAGTTATATTCTAACCCCGAACTTAAATCTTTCTCATTAGAGGGATTGATGGACCTCTTAAAAGGAAGAAAAGAGCAACTCCCCGAGGGGTCTTACACCACTTATCTTTTCCAGAAAGGTATTGATAAAATCTTAAAGAAAGTTGGTGAGGAGAACACCGAGGTTATTATCGCGGCAAAAGCGGACGATAAGAAAGAAACCATTTACGAGATTGCAGACCTTTGCTATCACGTTATGGTGCTTATGACGGAAATGGGAATTTCTTTAGAGGAGATTCACAGAGAACTCGCTTCCCGCCACGTAATAGACCACAAGGTTAAACAGGAGAAAATGACTAAATGATTTTTTCCGATCTTCACACGCACTCTTGTTTTTGTGACGGAAAAAATACGCCTGAAGAAATGGTTTTATCAGCGATAGATAAGGGGCTTAAAACCATTGGAATAGTCGCTCATTGTTTCACTGATTTTGAGCCGTCTTACTGCGTAAGCAGAGAGAGTGAAGAGGCGTTTAAGTCTGAAATGAAAAGGCTTAAAGATAAGTATGCAGAGAAAATCGAGGTTAAATGCGGAATAGAGCAGGATATTAGGGCGACTTATCCCGCGGAGGGGTACGATTACGTAATCGGCTCGTCACATTTTTTCTGGTTTAACAAAGAGTGGTATCACGTGGATTATAAAAAAGATTATTTTATAGACGTCATAAATAAAAAATTCGGTGGAGATTATTATTCTGCTGCCGAGCATTATTACGAGAACGTAAGTTTAATCGTGGAGAAAACTCACCCCGATATAATCGCACATTTTGACTTAATAACTAAGTTTAACGAGGGGAATAATCTTTTCGATACTTCGCATCCAAGATACGTGCGCGCCCAAGATAGTGCAATAAACGAACTTGTGCGTTATAATATTCCTTTTGAGATTAACACGGGCGCAATATCGAGAGGTTATAGAACAGAGCCTTACCCTGAAAAGAGCGCGCTCGATAAAATAAAAGAGCGTGGCGGCAAATTTCTTTTATCTTCTGACGCACACGCAAAAGAGAATATAGCGTTTGAATTTGATAAGTGGGCAAAATATCTTGGCGATTAGTTTGGAGGTCTTATGGCAGAGTGGCTTAACGGAACATTTTTTCAATTAGATAAGGCGGCGTTCACCGCTATGCACGCGCTAAATCAATCGGCGGGCGATTTCTTTACGCCTTTTTTTAAGTTTGTTTCGATTTTTGGCGATAAAGGACTCTTCTTTATAATTCTTGGAGTGGTGCTATTGCTATTTAGTAAAAGCAGAAAAACGGGGCTTTCAATGCTCCTTGCTATGGCTGTTGGCGGAATTTTGGTAAACGTTTTACTAAAAAACACCGTTGCAAGAGTAAGACCGTTTAATGCAAGCGAAGAGTTTAAGGCGATGTGGGAAGCGGCTGGCGCAAGTTTTGAAAAGAGCAAGTCTTTTCCGTCGGGGCATGTGAACGTAACCACTAATTCACTTCTAGCAATCTTTTTAACTACGAATAAAAAGAAAAACTGGTGGATATTGCTTTTGCCACTAGTTATGGGCGCATCGAGAGTTTATCTAATCGTCCACTACTTAACCGACGTTATAGGCGGACTTTTAACTGGCGTAATATCTGGCGTTTTAGGATATCTTGTAGCAACCGCCGTTTATAAACTTCTCGATAAATATAAAGAAAAAAAGGTTATTGACTTTATTATAAATGCAGACCTAATGCAAATTTTCAAGAAAAAGACTGACTGATTTGTAATATTCTGTCGAAAACTTTCATATTTATTACTATTCTTTTAATTTTGAGGAATGGTAATGCGGGTAGAGTTAATCGATAGAATAATAGACGAGGCGAATTATATAATAAAAACCGGTGCGACGGTAAGGGCTGCCGCAAAAATATTTGGCGTTAGCAAGTCGACCGTTCATAAAGACGTTTCAGAACGCCTCAAAAAAATAGATAAAATCCTTTATAAAAAGGTGAAAAAAGTCTTAGATAAAAACCTCGCGGAACGCCACGTTAGGGGTGGCGAGGCAACTAAGAAAAAGTATAAAAACACAAAAAAATTAAACCCGCGCTAAATTTAGCGCGGGTTTAAGCTTATTTTCTATCAACTAATTCGTCTAAAGTAACGTCAAAAAAATCTGCGATTGCAATTAATTGATTTATTGACGGCTCCGTGTAAGCAGTTTCCCAGTGGGAAATTGTTTTTGAAGAAACGCTTAAGGATTGTGCTAATGCCTGTTGGTCGATATTTTGCACTTTTCTCAGTGCTTTTAAATTGTCTGAAAAACTCATTATTACTCCTATATATAAAAGTTTATCAAAAATTGAGAATAATATTTGACATTCTCAATATTTGAGAGTATAATATAGGCACGGTAAAATTTTAACTACATATTGACAACATTGTTTGATTTTGTTAGAATGAAAAAACAAGGTGCTATCAAGGAGGTATAATATGAGAAATAGGTTCACGAAAGTTTTGGTTCTAACTTTATCGCTTTTAGCGATAACTTGTTTTTCTTTAGCGTGCGCATCGGCACATACACATTCGTATGGCGAGAAGTATTTTTATAATGAAACGAGTCATTGGTTTGAGTGTGAATGTGGTGAAGAGAAGGGCGAAGAACTTCACGAATTTATTGACGGCGTATGCAAGTGTGGCTACGAAGAGGAGAGTGGTGAACACCTTCATTCTTATCCGGAAAAGTATAGTTTTGACAAGGAATATCATTGGTTAGAGTGTGAGTGCGGGCAAAGTAAAGATAAAGAAATACACTCATTCACTAACGGTGTATGCAAGTGTGGTTACGAAGAGGAGAGTGGCGGGCACGAGCATATTTACTCGGAAACTTATAGTTTTAATGAGAACTTCCACTGGTTAGAGTGTGAGTGCGGTGAGAAAAAGGCTACCACCCAGCACGCCTTTATCGACGGAAAGTGCGTTTGTGGTTACGAAGATAGTGAAATTTCCGACCATACGCATATTTATATAAAGCAAAAATATAACGCCCTTTCACACTGGTATGAATGCGTTTGTGGCGCTCGTTATGGTGAAGTAGCGCATAGTGGCGGTAGTGCAACTTGCTCTAAAAAAGCCGTTTGTGCCGAGTGTGAGCAAGAATACGGCGAATTAAAGGAACATCAATACACCTTAAGGTTTGACTATGATTATCACTGGGAAGAGTGTGAATACGGTGAAATAATAAACAAAGAAGCACACTACGGTGGTATAGCCACTTTTACAGAAAAAGCAATTTGTGAAAAGTGTGAACAGCCTTATGGTAATTATAAGGAAGCAAAAACTGTTAACTTAATGCCGTCTTTTGGCGGTTACGGAACGGCTTGGATTCAAGAAATTATTGAAAAGTTTGAAGCGCTTTACGCTGACGAGGGATATAAAATTAATCTTTTGCCATCGGATGGTTTAGGCTCTTCGCTCGCACTCGCAGAGATGCGTTTGGGGGCTAAGGGGTCTGGTTACGATTTAGTATTCCCTGGTTCTGTTTTTGCTTATGATGCTCTTGATCCAAATTATGGTTCTTGTGTGGAATGTCTTGACGACGTTTATGCTTCTAAGCCTATTTCTTTTGACGGAACGACTGAGGCAAGATCGTTAAATACAAAACTAACCGTTGACGATTCAATGGCTTGGATGATAGAAGATATATATAACGTTCAGTATGGGGAAAAATACGGTTTTTTCAATAACCAAAACGTTAGAGGGCTCGTTTGCAACACGGATGTGCTAAAAGCTTATGCGGGAATTACTAATTTTGACGAGAAATATCCCAGAACGAGCGAAGAATTATTTGCTCTTTACGACGTGATTATGGAAAATGAAGACGCTAAGAACAGCGGTGTTAGACCTGTTATTTATGGTGGTGGCAACGCTGCAACCTATTCAGTTGCGCCCACTTGGACTTCAGTTGCTCAGATTTTAGGAAAAGATGAATATAATAAGCAGTGGTCAATGGAAGAATTTTACGCCCAAAACGGAAACCGCTACTATGCTGACGACTGGAAATATTACGCTGAAAACGAGGCGATTATGCCTACTTTAGAATATATTATGCAGTCTTGGGACGACCTCTATGCAGTTCAAGGTGCTGACGCTATAACTCACAACGTTGCTCACGGACAACTTATGATTGACCTCGCAGCGTTTATGTACGACGGAAACTACTTCTATGAAGAAGTTCGTTACGGATTCCCTGACGCTCTCGATAAAATCCGTATGATTCCAATGCCAGTAGTTTCTTACGTTGGAATAAAACAGGAGTTGTGCGGAGAAAATCATAACGTCGGCTATGGCAATAATAATGGTGTTAAGTGTAGTGAGTGCGATGAAATTTTAAGTGCCATTATAAAGGGAATAGATGATGGAATGAGCCTTTCAACTGTAAAGGCGCAAGTGCAAAGTGCACTGGGTGTTTCTATTACGGATGCTCAAGTTTCAGCAATTTACGAGGCAAGAACGTGCGGTTATGGTGGAACGAGTCCTGCGTATATCTTAAAAGATTCTGAAGTAAAAGACGTTGCGAAACTATTCCTCCGTATGCTTGCTAGTGAAGATTCTGCGAGAATAATGGAAAAATACGGTATGATTTCTTGTTATTCTAAACCTCAATCAAACTATAAAACTCCTAAGTTCATAGAAGATTGCTTTGAGATTAAAAACAATCAAACTTGGGAAGTAGTTGTGCAAAACAAGCCTGATAATAAACGAGTAATCTCTTGGATACCCACGTTTAGTGCAACGATAGGCGTTCA
Source organism: Clostridia bacterium (assembly GCA_017414525.1). Classification (GTDB taxonomy): domain Bacteria; phylum Bacillota; class Clostridia; order Christensenellales; family Borkfalkiaceae; genus UBA1259. The sequence goes on from JAFQLO010000083.1 coordinate 8,738, forward strand.
GTTGCACGCATATATGTATGGTGATAACACTTATAAAGATCGTGATTATGCCAAGATGGCTAGAGAGATATTTAACGGAAGGATTTATTCTTCAACAGAAATTCACTTTGCGAATGATGTTAGGAACTTGGGCTTAAATTATTCCTCGTCAAATAATCCTAATGCAAATTATCATAATTAAATTAAAAAGAGGTCGACTTTCAGTCGACCTCTTTGTTGGTTATATATTGTGTTTTAAGAAATTCATAACCGTTAAACGGGAAGTTTTTATTGAATTTATTATCCACAAATTGGACACTCTTTATAGTTCTTGCTCTCTGCCGTTTTTTTGTCGCCAGGGGTAAGTTTTTTGTTTACGCAGTTTATTTTACGGTGATAAACTCTCTCTTCATCGTCGAGATAAACTCTGTCTAGGTCTGGGTCAGAGGGATCTGGATCGTCAGGTTCTTTAATATCGGGGTGAGTAGGACCTTGGGTGGACTGGTTTCCGCCGTAATCTGGATGGATAGGATTGGTTCCAGATGGACCAGAGGTGTTTCCGCCAGTAGCACCGCTACTCTTTTCGACTACGGTCGTGCCGTAATTATAAAGTTCGACGTAATATCCTTGCGGTTGGTCGTCGTCGCTGCCCTCAACGAAAGTTCCTTCGATAGAAATGAGTTTTCCGTCGCTGAAAGTAAGATAAACGTCTTTATGTTCAACGCCTTCTACGGGAGAAAAACTTTCAATGAAATATTTTCCGTCCTTATAACTAGCGTTTGAAAAGCAAGATGAAAAATCGTAAACGCTTTTGGTGCGTTCTATTATATCTTTTTTATCGGTAATGCTCTCGTGGTTAGGTGCGGAGAGCATCATTTTATCTCCGTCAAAGAGGAAAGAGCCGTCATACTCAGGCTTTCCTTCTTTTACGACGTACTGTCTTAAAGTAACGTTGTCAAACTCAAATGCTTTTTGCCAGTTGCTTTCTGAAATTTGAGGATTGTTTTGAGACGTGCTACCTCCGCCAGTAGAGCTAGAGCCATTACCGCTACCAGAGCTACTACCGCCGTCAACTATACCGCCATCAGTAGTTCCGTTACCACCAGTCGTTCCGCCACCGCCAACAGTTGAAGAATCTTTTTTTGCACCGCATTCACAAACGCCGTCGGTAAAAGAGTGCGTTGCTTTTTGAGTAACCTCCTCACAATCTTCGTCCTCGCAAGCCTTCCAATGGTGAGTTTCGTCGTAAGTCCATTCGTTAGAGAATGAGTGTGAAGAAGGGGCTATAACGTTGCACGCGGTTAAACCAAGTGATGAAATTAAAACCGCAAAGGTTAAAATAATTGCTAATATTTTTTTCATAATATCTCCAAATGATATTTTTTAATTATTTTATCATAATCTGCTAAAACTTGCAACAATTTAGAATATTGTAGTTAAATCGTTGACAAAAGATTTAATAATAGTGTAAAATAAACTTACAAAATACCTAAACTAAAAGGTGCGCCTGATAGCAAAGGGATGAAGATGGAATTTGCAAGACGAGAGTCTTGATAATTCGTGTTCCGCTCAGGCGTTAGTCTGGGCGTTTTTTATTTGGCTCGTTCACAAAATCTAGTTGATTTTTGACGGAAAAATGCTGCAAATTACTTCGCGTTTTTTTAGTGAACAGACTCTACGAGTATGCCCCCTAAAAAGAACGCTCGTTCTTCTTGTATTTTTCTCGTCAAATCGCATAAATGCTAATCAACTATCTTTTGTTCTCTCGCCTTTGATTTATAGGCTTTTATGAAAACTAATTGATTATTGACGGAAAAATGCTGCAAATTACTTCGCGTTTTTCTCGGGAACATACTTTAACTTAAAAACAAAAAGGAGAATAGATAAATGAAAAAAATTATTAGAACGATTTTGGCAACTTTGATTGCAGTTGTTATGCTAACTGGAACTTTTGGCTGTTCAAGTTGTGGTGGAAACGGCGTTATGATGAAGTATTATTCATCTGCTGCCGACGTGTTACCTCTCTTAAAAACTGGCAAAGCGCACGTTGCGCTCCTTCCTGAACCCGCTGCGACTAAACTTACCAAGATTGCAGGGGATAAGGAATGGTTTAGGCTTGACCTTCAAGAACTTTACGACGGAGAGGCTAAGGCATATCCTCAAGCAGTTTTAATGGTAAAAACTAGCGTCATTAACGAATTTCCTCAAATAATTAATCAGATGAGCGATAAACTTAATCAAGGAATGGTGTGGGTTAAAAACGATCCCGCAGAGGCAGTTAAGACGGTTAACGAAAAACTAGAGGAAGGAGTTACTCCGTCGTTAGATGCATCGCTTAGCGAACAAGTGGTAGAAAACTGCAAGATTTACTGGCAGAGCGCAGAGAACGGAAAGCAAGCGGCTAAAAACTATATAAACGATATTATCGCAGTAGAAAATACTTCTGCCGTAAAACTTAACGACGATTTCTTTTATGGCGAATCTAAAGAGGTTGCGCCTAGTGGAAAGGAAGCGTTATCTTTCGTAGTTCCCGACGGTGCACCCGCGCTAGCCGCTGCTAAATTTATGTATGACAACGAGGATTTTAATACTGGTTTGCCCTTTAATTACAGCGTGGTTGCTGCTAATAATATCGGTAAGTTTATGCAACAAGGAAAGGCGGATATAATGATTATGCCGATAAACGCTGCGTCTAAACTTTACAAGGCAAACGCCAACGATCCTTATCAAATGGTTGCAATTATTACGCACGGGAACTTATATATAGTTAGTGACGAAAAGATTACTTTACAAGACTTAAAAGAGCGTGAAGTTGCAGTTATAGGTCAAGGATTAGTTCCTGATTTAACCTTTAAGGCAGTTCTTAAAAAGCACGGAATAAATTTTAGCGTAGCATAATTTTTATGAAGGATAACCAAAAGTTTAACAACCTTTTAATAACGATAATTACCGTAGGAACGATATTCGTTTTGTGGGCGGCGGCGGCTTTTGCCGTTTCCAGTGAATACGTTCTGCCTTCGGTAAGCAAAACTTTCACCGCACTATTTAGTTTACTTGGCGACGGTGAGTTTTACTTTGCGCTTTCTATGACGCTAGTTAGAAGTTTGATTGCTTTTTCGTTATCTTTTGTAATGGCTTTTTTACTTTCTCTTCTATCTATCAATAACAAAACCGCAGAAAGGGTAATTGCACCGATTATCGCTATAATCCGTTCACTTCCCACCGTTGCAATCGTATTGCTGTTGTTGTTCTGGACGGATTCTAAGATAGCACCGGTTATCGTGACTATGCTAGTCGTTATGCCAACGCTATATACCAACTTATATAGCGCGCTAGACGGAGTGGATAAAACTGCTGTTGAGGCGGGGCTTGTTGACGGTGCGGATAATAAAAAGTGTTTTATTTATATAAGGCTTCCGCAAGCACTTCCAGCCGTTTATTCTTCGGTGGGAGGGGGAATATCTCTTAATATTAAACTTATGGTTGCGGCAGAGGTAATCGCTGCTACTGCTAATTCTTTAGGGTTTTTGCTCAATTCTTCAAAAGTTTATTTTGAGATAGCGACTATGCTTGCGATAGTTTTAATAACCGTCGTTATCGGCTGTATAGTAGAGGCTGTGTTCAATAAACTCTCCAAAAAAGCGGGAGAATGGAAATAAAAAAACGCGGAGCAATTTGCGTCCGCGTCAAAAGACCGTTAAATTTTTACGACTGAATATTCTTTATCAAGCAGGGTGAATTGTTCGCCCTGTTTTTGATTTGTTAAAACCAGTTTGTTTTGTCCGTCATTAAATATCGCAAAAATTTTAGCGTTTGGATAATCGGAAGTGATTTTGCGCATCATTTTTAATAGTTCCGAATCGTTTTGTCCGCTAGAATGAGAGCAAAGGCATAGTGCAGTAGTTATCGCGTCGGAAAATCCCCCGCCTGCACCTATAACGGTTGCGCTGATAACACCGGTTTTTGCGGGATATCCAGTTTTGGGATTAATAAGATGAGAGTAAGTTTCGCCGTTAAAAGCATAAGTTTTTTCGTAATCACCACTAGTGGAAACGCTGAGATTTTTTCCACCTTGAATATTAACGGAAATAATCTGCGGAATGTCTTTTTGTGCTCGCGGGTGTTTTATTCCAAGTGAGTTAGAGGAAAAGATAAAAAGACTGCTGCCACCAGCGTTGATATATCCTTCCGTTATACCGTCTGCCGAGAGAATTTCCGCGCTCTTATCAATGGCAAAACCTTTTAAGATACCGCCAAAATCTAGTTCCATTCCGCTAACTTCTTTTTTTAGCGTGTTTTCCGTTCGAGAAACTAGCGAAAAATCTAGTTTGTTATCTTCCATCAATTGATTGATTTTATCGTCGCTTGGTGGAGTGAAGTTTAAGATAGGATAATCAGGATAAAACGACCACGCTTTTACTAGTGGGAAAACAGCGGGGTTAAAAAGACCGTCCGAATAAGAAAAGCAAGTTTTGGCTAAATCATAAAGTTCAATCGCCGTGCTAGATAAAGTCATCGTTTGCCCAACCTCTAGGCTGTTAAAAATTTTGGTAAAAGAATTATCTTCGCTTGGAGAAAACTCTTTTTCAAGACCGCTAAAAAGCGAGGTTAGTTTTTCTTCTGCATCGCTACTTATCGCACGGTTTTTGGTAACCACCGAAATTTGCGTATTAAAAAAGAAAAAATCTTTTGAATGGTATTTAGGGGCGCACGCAAAGCTAGTCGATAATAAAATTACTGCAAAAACTATCGTTAAAAACTTAACAAAACTTTTCATTACACCCTCCTTGCTAGATTACTATTTAAATTATTATACATAAAAGTAAGATAAAAATCAAATTTATATTGACAAAGAACAAAGGCTTTGGTAAAATAATATGTAATTTGAAAAGATAATGGGTTGAAATGAAAAGGTATAAAATCGCGGACGTAGTTTTCGACGCAAAAACTAAATACGTTTATTCTGAAAAAATTTGCAAGCCTTATGAGTACGACGGAGAGGAAAAACCTTCCTTTACGGTGGAAATCACTGAAAAAGACGTTGGTTTTGAACGTGAAAAGGCGGAACTTACTGGTGTTAAGTATCCCGACGCTTATTTAGAGAGTTTAGCGTTATTTAGAAAACTCTGCGATTATCTTTTAGATAAAGCGGACGGAATCGTTTTTCACTCTTCCGCTATTATGGTTGACGGCGAGGCGTATCTATTTACTGCTCCTAGCGGTACGGGTAAATCCACCCACACCGCACTTTGGAGAGAACTTTTGGGTGATCGTGCTGTTATGATTAACGATGATAAGCCTATTATTAGATGCATCGACGGTGCGTTTTACGTTTACGGTACGCCGTGGACGGGTAAGCACAAGCTTGGAAACAATACTAGGGCGAAAATAAAGGCAATCTGCAAGATTTATCAGTCGAAGGAAAACGTAATAAAAGTGGCTGATACGAAAGAGATGATTTTCGTTATTCTCGGTCAAACTATAAGACCCACCGACCTAGAGAAAATGAGAAAGTTAACGACTATTATAGATAAAATGCTCGGTGCGGTGGATAAATATGTGCTCGGTTGCAATATGGATATTTCCGCGGCTGAACTTGCGTATAACACTATGAAGAGAGGAGGAAAAGATGAAAATTAAAGAGGGATATCTGCTTAGAGAAGTCGCTGGCAATTATATAGTAGTTGCCGTTGGCGAGGCGGTTAAAGAGTTTAACGGTTTAGTAAACCTCAACGAGTCTGCGGCGTTTTTGTGGAAACAGTTAGAGGAAGATAAAACGGAAGAGCAGTTGGTAGCCGCGTTGCTTAGCGAATACGAAGTGGAAGAACAAAAGGCAAAAGAGGACGTTGGCGCGTTCGTTAAAAAACTTCAAGAGGCAAAACTTATTAAATAAGGAAAATATACAATGGTAAAGCTAGGTTTTGACAATTCTAAATACGTAGAAATGCAGTCTGCAAAAATTCTTGAGCGCATTGAAATGTTTGGCAATAAACTCTATTTAGAGTTTGGCGGTAAACTTTTTGACGATTATCACGCGTCGAGAGTATTGCCTGGTTTTGAGCCGGATAGCAAGATAAAAATGCTTTCTCAGCTTAAAGACCACGCGGAAATTCTTATCGTCATCAATTCGAATGATATTGAGAAAAATAAATGCAGAAGCGACCTTGGTATCACTTACGATCTAGACGTTTTGAGGCTGATTGATATTTTCAAAAAACAAGGTTTTTACGTTGGGAGCGTCGTTTTAACCCGCTTTGCCGAACAAGCAACCGTTTTGGCGTTCAAAAAGAGGTTAGAGCTTTTAGGAATAAAGGTGTATAAGCACTACGAGATAGCGGGGTATCCGTCGGAAGTAGAGAAAATCGTTAGTGACGAAGGGTACGGAAAGAACGAGTTTGTCGTTACTACAAGACCGCTTGTAGTCGTTACCGCTCCAGGTCCTGGTAGTGGTAAAATGGCTACCTGCTTATCGCAACTTTATCACGAAAATAAGCGTGGAGTTAAGGCGGGATACGCTAAATATGAAACTTTCCCAGTTTGGAATTTACCGCTTAACCACCCCGTTAACGTTGCTTACGAGGCGGCTACCGCAGATCTTAACGATATGAATATGATTGACCCCTTCCATTTAGATGCTTACGGAAAAATGGCGGTCAACTATAATAGAGACGTGGAGATTTTCCCAGTTTTATCAGCGATGATGAAAAAGATTATGGGAGAATCACCTTATAAATCACCCACTGATATGGGCGTTAATATGGCGGGCTACTGCATCGTTGATGAAGAAGTCGTTAACAAGGCAAGCAAGCAAGAGATTATTCGCCGTTATTATAACGCTATGTTAGAGGTTAGGAAGGGCACGATAGGAAAAGACGTCGTTTCCAAGATAGAGATTTTAATGCAGAAAATGAACATCTCTATCAACGACCGCACGGTAGTAAGATACGCCCTTGAAAAAGAGGCTGCAACCGGTGCGCCCGCATGTGCTTTGGAACTTCCGACCGGTGAAATTTTAACTGGAAAAACTGGTAAACTTTTGGGTGCTAGTGCGGCGGCTTTATTAAACGCCCTAAAAGTTTTAGGTGGAATATCCGACGAGGTTGAACTTATTTCTTCAACGGTAATTGAGCCTATCCAAAAACTTAAAGTAAACCACATGGGAAGCGTAAACCCAAGATTACATACTGATGAAATTTTGCTATCGTTAGCGGTGTGCGCGGCAACTGACGAAAAAGCAAAAATTGCATTAGAACAACTTTCAAAACTAAAAGGTACGGAGTTCCACTCTTCGGTTATTCTTTCTTCGGTTGACGAAATGACCTTAAAGAAACTGGGTATTAACGTGACTTTCGAGCCAAAGCGTAGAGCGGATACGAGTATTAGTGATAAAAGTTGTAATTAAACAATATATTAAAGGGAAGTTGTTTTTTCGGCTTCCCACTTTTTTTGATTTTCGACATCGTGTGCAAAAATAAAAAAAATTTTTGCCAATATTAGCCATATTCTATTGACAAAATAAATTGCGTGTGTATAATAAGAGTTAGCACTTGAGGCTAAAGAGTGCTAAATTCTAGGAGGTAATATTATGAAGGTTAGACCTTTGTTCGACAAAGTAGTAGTCGAGAGCGTAGAAACGGAGGAAAAGACTCAGAGTGGATTTATTCTTCCTTCCGCTGCACAAGAAAAACAACAGATGGCAAAAATAGTTGCCGTTGGTCCTGGCGGAATTATTGACGGAAAGGAAGTTACCATGCAGGTTAAGGTTGGTGACACCGTTCTTTATTCTAAATATGCAGGCAGTGAATTTAAGGTAGACGGCAAGGAATTGACCATTATCCGTCAGAGCGATATTTTGGCGGTTGTAGAATAAGGAGGCAATTATGGCAAAACAATTAAAGCACGGCGAAGAGGCTAGAAAGGCTCTTCAAAAGGGTGTTGACACTTTGGCTGACACCGTTAAAATTACCCTTGGACCTAAGGGTAGAAACGTAGTATTAGACAGAAAATTCGGTGCACCGCTCATCACTAACGACGGTGTTACTATCGCTAAGGAAATCGAGCTTGATGACGCGTTTGAAAATATGGGCGCAAGCATCGTTAAGGAAGTTTCAACAAAAACTAACGACGTTGCTGGTGACGGTACTACTACCGCAGTAGTTCTCGCTCAAGCTATGATTAGAGAGGGACTTAAAAACGTTGCGGCTGGTGCAAACCCCATTATTTTGAAAAAGGGTATAACCGGCGCTGTGGAAGTTGCTGTTAATGAACTTAAAAATATCAGCAAACCTGTTAAGGATAAAAACGCTATCGGTCAAGTAGCATCAATCTCTGCTGGGGATAACACCGTTGGTGAACTTATCTCTGAGGCTATGGAAAAGGTTGGTAAAGACGGCGTTATTACCATTGAAGAAAGCAAGACTATGAAGACTGAGCTTACCACTGTTGAAGGTATGCAGTTCGATAGAGGTTACGCTTCTGCGTATATGGTTACTAACACCGATAAGATGGAAGCCGTTTTGGAATCTCCCGTTATTTTAATTACCGACAAGAAGATTTCTGCTATTCAAGAAATTCTTCCCATCGTTGAGCCTATCGCTCAACAGGGTATGAGACTTCTCATTATCGCTGAAGAAGTTGAGGGCGATGCACTCGCAGCACTCGTAGTTAATAAACTTAAAGGCGTGTTCAACTGCGTTGCAGTTAAAGCTCCTGGATTTGGTGATAGAAGAAAGGCAATGTTAGAAGACATCGCTATCTTAACTGGCGGTACGGTTATCTCTTCTGAACTCGGTTACGAGTTTAAGGACGTTACTCTCGATATGCTCGGTCGCGCAGGAACTGTTAAGGTTGATAAGGATAACACCACTATCGTAAACGGCGCTGGCGATCCCGCTGCTATCGAAGCTAGAAAGCAGGCTATTAAAGCGCAAATCGCTGAAACTACTTCTGATTACGACAGAGAAAAACTCCACGAGCGTCTTGCAAAACTCGCTGGTGGCGTTGCAGTAATCAATGTTGGTGCTGCTACTGAAGTGGAAATGAAAGAAAAGAAACTCCGTATCGAGGACGCTTTGAACGCAACCAAGGCTGCCGTTCAAGAAGGTATCGTTCCCGGTGGCGGAATTGCTCTTATCTCTACCATTAAGGCTCTCGAAAAATACGCAGAAACTTTGAGTGGTGACGAAAAGACCGGTGCTCAAATCGTATTAAAGGCTGTTGAAGCTCCCTTAAAGCAAATCGCATTGAACGCTGGGCTTGACGGTTCTGTAATCTTGAACGAAGTATTGAAAGCAAATAAAGCAAACTTCGGTTTCAACGCTCTCACTAACGAATATACCGATATGGTTGAGAGCGGAATTATCGATCCTACCAAGGTTACCAGATCTGCTCTCGAAAACGCAGCGTCAGTTGCCGGCGTATTCCTAACCACAGAATCTGTTATTGCAGACGTTAAGGAAGAGGCTGCTCCTCAAATGCCTGCGGGCGGTATGGGCGGAATGTACTAATCGGCTACTCGTATCTAAAAGAAAAAACAAAAAGCGCAAACGATATGTTTGCGCTTTTTTTATTTTATAAGATTATTTAGTTCTTCTTCTTTTTCTTTAACAACCGAGGGGTTCGCCTCTTCAATATCGTTAAAGGGGAAGGGGATTTTTAAGTTTTCGTACTTAATTTTGCAAAGTTTTCTAAATGGCAACAGCTCGATTTTGTCCACGCACTTACGGCTTTTTACTATCTTTAATAGTTTTTGATAGTTTTCCTCGTCGTCGTTTACGGTGGGGATAACCACTTGCCTTATCGTCGTCTTGATATTTTTTTCGTTTAGGTAATCTAAAAACTCCAAAACTTTTTTATATTCCGTTCCTACGAACTTAATATAATCTTCTTCGTTGGTGTATTTTATATCTAAAAGCACTCTATCGCAATAGGAAAGTGCGGATTTTACTTCCTCGCTTAAAAACACGCCCGAAGTATCGAGGCAAGTGTTTATCCCTTTTTCTTTTGCGAGGGAGAAAACTGCTTTAACGAAAAGCGGTTGGCAAAGCGGTTCTCCGCCGGTAAGAGTTATTCCGCCTTTATCCTTAAAATATTCTTTATAGCGTAAGGCTCTTTTTATTATCTCTTCGGCTGATAGAACTTCACCCGCCTTATAATCCCAAGTATCGGGGTTATGGCAACACGAGCATCTTAAAGGGCAACCCGATAAAAACGCCACGAATCTAACACCAGGTCCGTCAACCGTTCCGAGCGACTGGATTGAGTGGACGAACCCGCTAGTTTTAGAGTTTTCCATATTACATCGAGGTGTGGAAAGTTCTTGAAATAACTTCCCTTTGTTGCTCTTTTGAAAGTTTATTGAAGTTTACTGCGTAGCCCGAAACTCTTATGGTGAGGTTGGGGTAAGCTTCTGGGTTTTCGTACGCTTTAATGAGCGTTTCACGGTTCATAACGTTTACGTTGATGTGGTGTGCGCCCTTCTTAAAGTAACCGTCTAAAATATCAACGAGGTTGTTAATTCTCTCGTCCTCGTCTCTACCTAACGCCTCGGGGGTAATAGAGAAAGTGTTGGAGATTCCGTCACGGCAGTCTTCGTAACTTAGTTTAGCCACGGAGTTAAGCGATGCGAGCGCACCGTTTTCCTCACGGTTGTGCATAGGGTTAGCACCGGGTGCAAAAGGTTCGCCCGCGCCTCTTCCGTCAGGTGTTGCACCAGTGTTCTTTCCGTACATTACGTTTGAAGTTATTGTAAGCACGGATAAAGTGTGGATTGCGTTACGATAAGTGGGCGTTTTTCTAAGTTCAGTTATAACGAGGTGAGTGAGGTCTTTTGCGATTAAATCAACCCTATCGTCGTCGTTTCCGTATTTAGGGAAAGAACCCTCCCTCTTAAAATCAACTATAAAGCCTTGCTCGTTTTTAACGGGCGTAACTTTTGCGAACTTGATTGCGCTCAAAGAGTCGGTAGCGACGGATAGTCCAGCAATACCAAACGCCATAAACCTTTCAACAGCCGTATCGTGAAGGGCCATTTGCGTCTTTTCGTACGCATATTTATCGTGCATATAATGGATAACATTCATAGTGTTGACGTAAAGACGAGATAACCATTCTATATACTTAACGTATCTTGCCATAACGTCTTCATAATTAAGAGTTTCTGCATCCATAACGGGCATTTCAGGACCGACCTTAACGCCACTTTCCACGTCGTAACCGCCGTTTAATGCTAAGAGAAGAAGTTTTGCGAGGTTGCATCTTGCGCCGAAGAACTGCATTTGCTTACCGACTTTCATAGCAGAAACGCAACAAGCGATTGCGTAATCGTCACCGTAATACTTTCTCATCAAATCGTCGCTTTCATACTGAATAGAATCGGTGTCCGCTGAAACTTTTGCACAGAATTTTTTAAACGGCGTAGGAAGTTTTTCCGACCATAAAACCGTTAGGTTGGGCTCTGGTGACGGGCCTAGGGTATAAAGTGTGTTGAGCATACGGAAAGTAGACTTAGTAACTAGCGTTCTTCCGTCCTCACCCATACCGCCGAGCGATTCTGTTATCCACATGGGATCGCCACCGAAAAGTTCGTTATATTCCGGCGTTCTTAAATGTCTTGCCATACGGAGTTTCATAACGAAATCGTCGATAAGCTCTTGCGCTTCACATTCGGTAAGAGTTCCGTTTTTAATATCACGCTCGATATAAATATCGAAGAAAGTGCTTACTCTGCCAAGCGACATAGCCGCACCGTTTTGCTCTTTAATAGCACCGAGGTAAGCAAAATAAGTCCATTGAATAGCCTCTTTTGCGTTAGTTGCGGGAAGAGAAATATCGTAGCCGTAAGCAGCAGCCATCTCTTTTAAGTAACCGAGGAAGGTTATCTGTTGATAAAGTTCTTCAGATAAGCGAACTTGCTCTGCGTCGAAGTTCCCCAATGCGAGATTAGCCTTATCTTTTTTCTTTTGCTCGATAAGGCGGTCGATGCCGTAGAGCGCAACTCTTCTGTAATCGCCTATAATTCTGCCTCTTCCGTAAGCGTCGGGAAGCCCGGTTATAACGTGGCTCTTTCTAGCGGCTCTCATCTCGTCAGTGTAAGCGCGGAAAACGCCGTCGTTATGGGTAGTTCTATACTTAAACTCCTCTTGAACTTTTCTGCTGAGTTTATAGCCGTAAGCCTCGCAAGCGTTTTTGACCATTCTCATTCCGCCGAAAGGATTAACGCCCCTCTTTAACGGACGGTTGGTTTGAAGTCCCACGATTAACTCTTTTTCTTTATCGAGGTATCCTGGAGAATAACTGGTGAGTGAGGAAACGTTGTCCACGTCAATATCCAAAACACCACCGAACTGACGCTCAATCTTAAAGAGAGAATTGAGTTTTTCCATAAGGAAGTTAGTTCTTTTGGTAGCACCCATTAAAAACGAGTGGTCGCCAGTGTAGGGAGCGTAGTTTTGCTGAATAAAATCCCTAACGTTTATTTCGTTTTTCCAGGTTTCGCCTAAAAAATCTTTCCAGCACAATTCACACATAATTTTATCTCCTTATTTATAGTAAACAAAAAGGCAACCCTAAACTAAAGGATTGCCCAGACGGTCGGCTGAATGCTTTTACATTTCCCCGCAGTTATCTGCGTAATCCGTCAGTTATGTAAAAGTTTTATTTTGTAAGATTATTTTAACACAAACAAATTGCCTTGTCAACAAAATCGTCTAAACATTTTACCTCATCTCTTTGGAAAAAATTTAAAAGTATGTTACAATATTCTTAGGTAAAAATTAAAGTAGGTTATTATGCTTATAAAAATCACTAACGGTTCGGTTTCGTTTGGGGCGGATACCGTGCTTGAATGCGTAAATTTTGATATTAAAGAGAGGGAAAAGGTTGCCATCGTCGGTAGAAACGGTTGCGGTAAGTCTACCCTTTTAAAATGTTTAACCGGTGAACTAGAAATGGAAGAGGGAACGGGAGAAGAACCTTTTTCTATTGCAAAAACAGGAAAGTTCAATATAGGACACTTAAAGCAAATTGCATTTTCTAGCGAGGAGAACACTCTTTTGCAAGAGGTTTTGGAGGTTTTTAAGCCGATACTTAGCGTTGAAGAAAAGATGCAAATTCTTCTTCAAGATATTGAAAAGAATTCTGACGAGAAAAAAGTCAAAGAATATTCCGCCCTCGTTGATAAGTTTGAGTTTATGGGCGGATATACATATAAGAAAGAATATTCAACTATGATAAAAAAGTTTGGGTTTTCCGAGGAGGATAAACTTAAACGCATAGCAGAGTTTTCGGGTGGACAACGCACGAAAATCGCTTTTATGAAACTCCTTTTAAGTCACCCCGACTTGCTTTTACTAGACGAGCCGACAAACCACCTAGACGTTGGCGCGGTTAAATGGCTAGAAAATTATATTAGGTCGTATAAGTCTGCGGTGGTAATCGTCTCACACGATAGAATGTTTATTGAAAGAACGGTCGATAAGGTTTACGAAATAGAGTACGGCGAAACCCGCTGTTATCACGGAAAGTATAGTGATTTTGAAAGGCAGAAAAGAGTTAACTACCAGCAACAGTTAAAGAGTCACGAATATCAGCAAGAGGAAATTAAGAGGCTTATGAGGCTGGTGGAGAGATTCCGCTATAAGGCAACCAAGGCTAGAATGGTTCAGTCTAAGTTAAAGCAGATTGAGCGAATGAAGATTATCGATAAGCCCGATAGATACGACTTAAAGACAATTCACGTAAACTTTCAGCCTAGGGTTGAAACGGTGTCAAAAGTTTTATTTGTTAAGGATTTAGAGGTCGGTTACGATTTTCCCCTTGCAAAAATCAACCTTGAACTAAAAAGGGGAGAAAAACTCGGTATCATAGGGGATAACGGTATAGGAAAATCCACCTTATTAAAAACGCTCGTCCGCGAAATTCCTGCGCTCTCTGGAAGTTTTGAGTTTGGTTTGCGCTCGGAGATAGGGTATTTTAACCAACAAATGGCGCAGTATAAAAGTGGAAAGACGGTGTTTGACGATTTTCACGATGAATTCCCACTTTTAAACGAAACGGAAGTTCGCACTGCGCTAGGCTCGTTTTTGTTCAGCGGTGAAGACGTCTTTAAGTGTGTGGACGATTTATCGGGCGGAGAGAGGGTTAGGCTCGCGCTATGCAAGATGTTTAAGAAAAGACCTAACGTTTTAATTCTCGACGAGCCCACTAACCATATGGATATAGTAGGAAAGGAAACGCTGGAGAATATGCTTATAGGATACGAGGGAACTGTTATTTTCGTTTCCCACGATAGATATTTTATAAGTAAGGTTGCGAACAAAATTCTCTCTTTTTCTGGTGGGGAGGCAAACTTTTATCCGTTTGGCTACGAGGAGTTTGAACTTTTAGAAAAGGAAAGAGAAGAAAGCAAGAGGTAGTTGAAAAACCGCAAAATAAAACTGGGCAGGCGGGAGCGAAAAAGAATTTTTCCACACCCCTAAAAGATAAAGGCAAAAAAGAGAGGCGGGTGCAGAAACTCGAAGAACTCTTAAAAACTGCGGAGAAGACTATCGCGGAGTTAAACGCGGAGCTAGAATCTCCCGAGGTTTATTCCGATTACTTAAAGGTTTCAAAAATTCAAGAAGAACTGGATAGGGTTCAGGCGGAGGCAAACGCTTACTCGGAAGAGTGGTTTACGCTGAGTAGCGAGTTAGAGGAACTTAACGGCTAGAAAAAGGCAATATTTTTAAAAAATAGTAGAATTTTAGTGAAAACGGTTGACAAAATCTTTTACCCAAAATATAATAAAAGAAACCGTTGAGAAAGAGAAGTAAGTTTTTTGACTTTTTATTTAGAGAGTCGCAGGCGGTGTGATTGCGGCAAAAAAGGAAAAACCGAATGGACTTTCGAGGGCAATCGGAAATTTATTTTTATAAAGAGTATGTGCGTCGGAGTTGACTCTCCGTAAACAAAAGTCTGCGTTTGATAGAACGTTAAGGTGGGCGCAAAAGCGTCAAACAAGGTGGCACCGCGGATATGGTTATTCGTCCTTGGCAGTTTTTCTGCCGAGGACTTTTTTATTAGAGGTGGGTTATGCTAAAAACAAAACGATGGCGTCGATGGCGATGCGAAAATCAAAATATAAAACTTTACTAATTATTAATAATAGGAGAATATAATCATGAAAATAAAAGACGTTGATTTTGAAACATATTTTAAGCACTATCCCGATAAAAATGGGTATTTTGGCAAATACGGTGGGGTTTATATCACCGAGGAATTAAAGGCGGCTATGACCGAGATTAACGAGGCTTACCAAACAATTTGTAAGTCCTCGAAGTTTATTGCTGAACTTCGCAAAATTCGTAAGGAATTTCAAGGTCGCCCCACGCCGATTTCTTACCTCGAAAGGTTATCTAGAAGTATCGGTAACGCACAGATATACGTTAAGAGGGAGGATCTCAACCACACTGGCGCACATAAATTAAACCATTGTATGGGTGAAGGACTCCTTGCAAAATATATGGGCAAGAAAAAGGTTATTGCGGAAACTGGTGCAGGTCAACACGGCGTTGCGCTCGCTACTGCCGCTGCATATTTCGGTTTGGAATGCGATATTTATATGGGCGCAGTTGATATTAAAAAGCAAGCTCCTAACGTCGCAAGAATGAAAATTTTAGGCGCAAACGTAATTGAAGTTACTCACGGATTAGCAACCTTGAAAGAGGCTGTTGACGCGGCGTTTGACGCATACAGCAAGGAATATAACGATGCAATCTACTGTATCGG
>JAFQLO010000006.1 GCA_017414525.1 Clostridia bacterium
CACTGCCGCAAGCAAAATTTCAGAGGAAATTCAGGCTGTTATTAAAGAGTATTCCAACATCAAAAACACTACCAAAGCGGCTAGGACTCAATACACCGAAAACGTAGAAAAATACAATGCTTTAAAGGAGTCCGTTAAGGCGGAAAAAGAGAGCGTTGAGAAAGAACTCGAAGCCTTAAAATCCAAAGTCGACGGCGCGCTTATGGAAAGGTACTTAAAAAAGCGTGCGGGCAAAATTTATCCCGTTTTATACGAGGTTAGGGGAGACGTTTGCGGAGCGTGCAATATGCAACTTCCGATGTCTGAAATGAATAGGCTTAAAAACGGAGAGATTATCGACTGCGATCAGTGCGGGCGACTTCTTTATCAAGTTAAAAAGTAGTTTGATTATAAAAGCTTT
Organism: Clostridia bacterium; assembly: GCA_017414525.1. Taxonomy (GTDB): domain Bacteria; phylum Bacillota; class Clostridia; order Christensenellales; family Borkfalkiaceae; genus UBA1259. The sequence goes on from JAFQLO010000006.1 coordinate 401, forward strand.
AAGCGCCGTGTGGAGAAAACCGCACGGCGTTTTTTCATGTGCTTTTTTGATGCGCCTATATATAATAATATTTAATATTATTTTTAAAATATAGTCAAAAAGCATTGTAAATAATCGTCCTTTTTGGTATAATCAATAATGAGAATATGTTTGAGGTGGACTTTTGAACGGTTTAGGTAGAAATAGCGAAAAAGAAAGTAAAAAACAACCGCTACTTACGAGCGAAACTTTCGGTGTTGTTTTAATACTTTTCACTACTCTTGCGTTGGTATGTTTAATTACTAGAGACGCTGTGTTTTCACTCCCCGGCAAGGCTGTTAACGCTTTCTTGCTCGGGTGTTTTGGCGTGTTTGCTTACGCGGTTCTCGCGTGGTTTGTCTTGCTCGGCATAAAATTAATTACCGGAAAAAAGACTGGTATTTCAATAAAGAGGATAGTGCTATTTACCTTGGCGTTCGTTCTCGCTGCGGTTATTTCGCAGATCGCAACCACTAGTGGATCTACAAAACTTGGTTTTAGCGAATATCTTTCGATTTCTTACGCTATGGGTGACGGCGGTATTGAAACTGCCTCTGCCGGCGGAATGTTTGCGGGTATTCTCGCTTACGTTTTTTCTTCACTTTTAACGGAAGTGGGAAGTTACGTGGTTTTAGGTATTTGCTTTGCCGTTTCCGTTTTCTTCTTGGTTAGAGATATTTTCGTTAGCAGAGAGAAAACTGGGCGTGGCCGCGATAAGTTTAGAAGTTCTTTCGTTAAGAAAGAGCCTGAGGTAGAGCAACTTCCTAAAGACGTAATAATCGAAGGCGAGAAACCTTACCCCGTTGAAAACGTGGTCGCTACTCCTCAGCCCGCTCAGAACGCTGGCAAACAAAGGCTTTTCGTTAGCAATCCAGAACAGTTTGCTTTCCGTACTAAAAGAGAAGTTGCAAGAGAAAAGAACGACGCACATATTAAACTTGGATTTTCCGAACACGGTTTAGGCGTGGTTAGTCCTGACGGACCTACGACGTTTAATAATAACGAATTGCAGAGCAAACTTGATTATATCAAAACTCCGGTCGCGATCAACGTGGAGAAAATTTCCGCAAGGCCAACGCCTCCGCCTATTAGTCAACCAGTCGTTAGAGATAATAACGTGACTGTTTCTGATTACGTAACTAGGCGTCAAGAACCGCAAGCGCAAGAAACCGCCACTATTCCGCATCTAGAGCATGACGGCGGAAAAATTGATGGTGACGACGTTGGCGCTAGAGCAGAGATGTTTAGAAGAAAATACGCTAGCAATTTAGACGAGGAAAAACCGACTCGCTCGCCGAGTGTGGAAACTTTCGTTCAGCCTCCTCAGCAACCTATTTCAATGGAAAACGTTGAGGCAAAGAATACTGGGGATTTCTTGCCTCCGCTGATTTCCGAAGAGGACAATACGGTGGAAGAAACTTCCGCAAAAGCGGAAACCGTTCAGAGCGAAGAGCCATCAGTGTCTAGAGTTCTCGGCTCGGATAGAGTTAGAAATATTTTAATGGGTGATAGTCAGCCTAACGAGGAAGAGAAGGTCGTTGGGGCGCAAGAAAACAAAGAAGACGTTGCGTTTACCAGTAGAGTGGAGGCGGACGATAATTTGGGCGCGAGAAGAAGACTTTCTTTCGAGCCTGAAAAAACCAAGGTGGAAAAGGTTGAACAGCTTAAAATAAACGAAAAACCCAAGCCTCCTATTAACAGAAAATATCACAGACCTCCGCTAGACTTGTTGGAAACTTATGCGTTGCCTATGGACGCACCGCAAGACGATCACGATAAGAGACTTACTATTATCCAAAGGACGTTAGAGGAATTTAAGATTAACGTCGTTCCGCAAGGTTACGTTCAAGGTCCGTCAGTTACCAGATACGAAGTGACTATGCCTGCGGGCGTGCCGATAAGTAGAGTGCTTAGTTGCTCTGAAAATCTCCAAATGCGTTTGGCGGTCAAAGAGGGGGTTAGAATTGAAGCGCCTATCCCTGGTAAAGATATGGTCGGCGTGGAAGTTGCTAACACTTCAAGAACGCCCGTCGGACTAAAAGAAATTATGCAAGGTATTGCTAAGAGCGGAAAGGGCGGTTCGCTAGTTTTTGCCGTTGGTAAAGACGTCGTTGGTAACGCTATTTTCGACGATTTGGCTAAAGGTCCGCACTATCTAGTTGCAGGTGCTACCGGTTCGGGTAAGAGCGTTGCTTTACACATTATGATAGTCAGCCTTTTGATGAGGTATAGTCCCGAAGAATTAAAGATAGTTCTCGTCGATCCAAAACTTAGCGAATTTAATAAATATGAACATTTGCCACATCTGTTAGTTGATGAAATCGTTTCTGACAGTAAGCGCGCGGTAACCCTTTTGCAGTGGGCTTACGAGGAAACCACGAGGCGTAACGAAATGTTTGCGGAAACTGCGGGTATGGTAAGCAATATTGATGAATATAACGCGCAGATTGCAAACGAAACTACTCCGAAACTTCCAAGAATCGTTTTCTTTATCGATGAACTTGCCGACCTTATGGAGGCACAGAAGAAGGAACTTGAAGAAAAGATTCGTAGAATTGCCGCTAAATCTCGTTCAGCGGGTATTCATCTAGTGCTTGCGACACAGCGTCCGTCAGTTGACGTTATTACGGGTACGATTAAGAACAACTTACCGTCAAGAATAGCGTTAAAACTTATGGGCTTTAACGATTCGCAGACTATTCTTAATAAGGGTGGCGCAGAGAAACTTTTAGGAAACGGCGATATGCTCTATCAGAACTCAAAGATGAGCGACGCCGAGCGTTATCAAGGCGCGTTTATAACCAACAGAGAAATTATGAACGTCGTGAATTACATCAAGGAAAATAACAAGAGTTACTTTGATGACGATATCGTAAGTTATCTCGAAGAAAACTCTAAGGAGAGCCAAGAAGAACCTGTTAGCGGTGGTGACGAGAGTGGCGCTAACGAGAAGAACGACGAACTCTTCTTGCAAGCGTTGTGGCTTGCCGTTAGCACGAAAACTATTTCCATCTCTCAACTTCAAAGACGATTCCAAATCGGTTACGCTAGAGCGGGCGGTTTGGTCGATAAGATGGAGAGAATGAAGTTCGTTTCTGGAAACGAGGGGAGCAAAGCAAGGCGCGTGCTTTTAGATAAAGAAGGTTACGAGTCGCGTTTCGGTCCTGCTCCTGACGACAGTTATTAATCAAAACAGCTATGAACCAAAGTAAAAAAATAGGAGTCATCTCTCTCGGTTGCGATAAAAATCGCGTTGATACCGAGAAGATGCTCGCAATTCTTAAAAAACAGCATCAAATAGTTTCAGATATTGAAGATGCTCAAATCATCATCGTTAACACTTGTGCATTCTTAGAAAGTTCAAGGAAAGAGGCGATAGAGGAAATCTTATCGGCTGCTGAATATAAAGGCGTTAGCGCGGAGAAATTGATAGTTACCGGTTGCTTGCCTCAAAAATTCGTGGAAGAACTCTTTTACGACCTTCCCGAAGTCGACGCGTTTTTAGGCGTTTCCGATTACGGTGAACTTTTAGAAGTCATTGAAAGAATTTATAAGGGCGAAAGAGTCAACGCCGTTGGTGCTCCTCGCGAGGAGTGCGGAAAGCGCAGAGTTTTAACTACTGATTATCACGCTTACTTGAAGATTGCGGACGGCTGTTCTAATCACTGCACTTATTGCCTGATTCCCTTTATTCGTGGCGGTTATCGCTCAGTACCGATTGACGATTTAATAGAAGAAGTTAGAGGACTAGGGCAAGTAAAAGAACTTATTTTGGTTGCGCAAGATACTGCAAAATACGGCTATGATTTAGACGGTAAACCAACTTTAACTAAACTTATAAGAGAACTTTCCAAAGAGAAAAACGTAGAGAGCATAAGGCTACTTTATTGTTATCCCGAAAATATAAACGACGAGCTTATCGAGGAATTAAAAACCAACGATAAACTGATTAAATACATAGATATTCCTTTCCAACACGCTGACGATAAGGTGCTTAAACTTATGAACAGAAAGGGCACTGGCGCGGGATATTTAGAACTTGTCGAAAGGTTAAAGCGTGAAGTAAAAGGGATTGCTATTCGCTCGACTTTTATAACTGGGTTTCCGAGAGAGAGCGAAGAGGCTTTTAACAACCTCGTAGAATTCTTAAAAAGTGCAAAGCTCTTTAACGCCGGGTTCTTTAAGTATAGCAAAGAGGACGGAACTGCCGCTGCTAGGCTTGACGGGCAGATCGCTCAGTCTGTTAAAACAAAACGCTGGAAAAAACTTTACTCGGTGCAAAAAGCGGTTGTTAAAGAGAATCTCAAAGAGTTCAAGGGCAAAACCCTCAAAGTTTTAGCAGAGGGATTTGATAGCGACGAACTTGTTTATTACGGGCGCGCGTATTTTAACGCACCCGACGTTGACGGAAAAGTTTTCTTCTTTTCGGCTGACGAAGTGGTTTACGGGGAATACGTTGACGTTAAAATTATTAAGGCTACGGGTTACGACCTGTATGGAGAGAGAATATGAACTTACCAAACAAACTAACCATTTTAAGACTTTTAATGATCCCGATATTTGCGGCTGTTTTCTATCTTTCAATGATTCCGTACAATTACCTTATCTCGGCGGTAATTTTCGTGCTCGCTGCACTAACCGATTTTTTGGACGGATATATCGCTAGAAAACACAACCTCGTTACTGACTTAGGAAAGTTTTTAGACCCTATTGCAGATAAAGTTTTGGTGTCAACTGCGTTAATTATTATGCTATTACCCTCAGCGGGCGTGGTTATTCTTCCGTTTTATGCGGGGATTGCCGTCGCTATAATTTTAGCGAGAGAACTTATTGTCAGCGGGTTTAGAATTATCGCAGCGTCAAAGGGTAAGGTTTTGGCGGCTGATAAACTTGGGAAAATAAAGACCTTTTTGCAAGACGTCGCAATCGTCGTTTTGTTGGTTGGAGCAAACGTTGACCCAGGGCTTTATTCGGTTTTGAATATCGTTGGACTTATCATGCTTGGAGTTGCAACTCTTTTAACTATAATTTCAGGTACCGAGTGTATAGTAAAAAACAGAGAAATCTTGAAGTAGTATCAAGGGGATTATGAAAACGTCAATCATTTTTTTTCGTTCGCAAGATCAGAAATTTGACGGCGAACGTTATGAAAAATTAATAAGCGTTTTAGCTGACGGAAATATTAAGGTTAGCGACGTTGCCGTTATTCCGTCTGATGATTTGGGAGAGTTTAGCCGTAGGTTGGAAAACGCCAAGAATACGGCGGATAATCTCGTCATCGTTGACGGAGATAATTGTGAGTTTGATATTAAAAAAATTATTGCGGATAGTATGGAAACTATGCTCGCGGAAAACGAGCGGGCAAAAAGTTTTGCAGAGGCAGTTTGTGCAGCAAAAAATATTGAATACTTAGATTCACTCGCTTATATGCCCACCGAGGCAACCGTTATCCCCAACGTGAACGGGGTTTATCAAGGATTCGTGCTTGACGCTAACGAGTTTACCCTAGCGGTGCTCCCTGAAATTTATTCAGAATTTAAGGTAATGAGTGAAAAATTCCTCATTCCATACCTATTAAATAAATCTGGAAAGAGTTCTAGCGTTTTGACCTTAAAGTATTTTGGTAACGCGGAAAAAGCTAGGGGCGTTTTAGAAAACGCAAAAAATCTCCACAGCGGAATGGAGTTTGAAATTTTCAACAAACGTGGTGACGTTACTATCGTCATTGATTTTCAAAACACTCTTTCACCTGAGGAAAAGACGGAAATTACTAGATCGGTTATCGGAGAACTTAAAGAGGATATTTACGCGGAGTTTAACACGACTTTAAGCGAAAGGCTCTACGATATACTAAAACTTAAAAAACTCAAACTCTCGATTGCCGAGTCGTTTACTGGCGGTGGAGTTGCTCACGATTTTATCAAAAACGCTGGGGCGTCGGAGTTTTTCAACGAGGGAATAGTTTGCTATTCTAATGAAAGTAAGATTAATAGGCTAGGCGTTGACCCCAAGAGCATAAGAGAGCACGGAGCGGTTAGTTCGCAAGTTGCTTATCAAATGGCTGCGGGACTATTAAAAGAGGGTAAGTGCGACGTTGCGGTTGCAACCACAGGTATCGCTGGTCCGTCTTCTGACGGAAGTGATAAGCCCGTTGGGCTTGGCTATATTGCGGTAGGTATGCGTGACGGCGTTCACACTTACAGATACGTTTTTAGCGGAAGTAGAGAAGAAATCATGGAAACGGCGAAAAATACCGCCTTATTCTTGACTATAAAAAAATTAAAAAATATATGAGGAAATGACAATGGATGAAGCAAAAATGAAAGCTCTGGACAGCGTTATGGTCCAGATTGAAAAACAATACGGAAAGGGCGCGATTATGCGCTTGGGGCAGAACGCTGCCGACGAGGGGATTGAAGTCCTTCCTACTGGATGTTTGTCGCTCGATTTAGCAATCGGTGTAGGCGGACTTCCTAGGGGCAGAATTATCGAGATCTATGGACCTGAATCTTCAGGTAAAACTACCGTTGCCCTCCACGTTATCGCGGAAACGCAGAAGGCTGGCGGCATCGCGGCGTTCGTCGATGCAGAGCACGCACTTGATCCCGTTTATGCGAAAAACCTCGGGGTTAATCTCGACGAACTTTACGTTTCTCAGCCTGATACTGGTGAACAAGCTCTCGATATAACCGCGTCATTAGTTTCAAGCAAGGCGGTTGATATTATCGTAGTTGACTCTGTTGCAGCGCTCACTCCTAGAGCGGAAATCGAAGGGGATATGGGTGATTCGCACGTGGGGCTTCAAGCAAGACTTATGAGCCAAGCGCTTAGAAAGTTGACGGCTATTACTAACAAGTCAAAGACTTGTATTATTTTCATCAACCAACTTCGTGAAAAAGTTGGCGTTATGTTTGGTAACCCCGAAGTTACCGCGGGTGGTAAGGCACTTAAGTTCTACGCAAGCGTTAGAATAGACGTTAGAAAGGGCGACGCTCTTAAAGATACTAACGGTGCTTACGGTAATCACACCAAAGCAAAAATCGTTAAGAATAAGGTTGCTCCGCCCTTTAAGACGGCAGAGTTCGATATTATTTTCGGCAAGGGAATTTCCAAGGGAAGTTGCCTAGTTGATCTCGGCTTAAAATACGATATTATTCAAAAGAGCGGTGCGTGGTTCTCTTATAACGACGAGAAGATCGGTCAAGGTAGAGAAAAGACGGTTGACTTCTTAGAGAGTAATCCTGAAATCGCTGACGAGATTCAGGCTAAAATTATGGAAGCTTTTCATAATAACGGAGCAGAGGCATAGTCAAAATATTGACAAACGCTTATTTTTGTTATATAATTTAAATAACAACTATATACGGTAATTTTTCCGTACTAGTAATAAAAACAGGAGGGCATAATGATATACAGAATTTTAATTACAGCTCCCTGTTCTTGAATGCTGATGGCGCCATCGGATGGATAATCGCCGCAGTTATTGCGGTGTTAGCAATTGTTGGATGTTTGTTGTGTTGGAAGTTTGGCAGAAACGCCTTACAGAAAAGTTATGAGAAAGATAAAGGTTCGATTGACGAGCAGCGCAACAGAATGCTTGACGACGTTAGAGAAGAAAGCCGTGCTATTAAGAAAGAGGCTTTATTAGAGGCAAAAGAACAGGAAATCAAGCTTCGCAGTGAGTTTGAGCGTGAATCTAAAGAAAAACGCGCAGAACTTCAAAGATTAGAAAACAGACTTAACCAAAAAGAGGAAACTCTCGATAAAAAGGAAGATAATCTCGCGAAGCGCAACGAAGAAACCACTAGACAACAAAACGCTCTTAAAGCGAAAGAGCTTGAACTTGAGAAGAAGTTTGACGAGGTTCGTGAGCAACACGACAAGATGATTCAAGAGTTCGAAAAGATTTCGCAAATGAGCAGAGAAGAGGCAAAGCAAGAACTCATTAACGCTATCACCGACGAGGCTAAGCGCGACGCTGCCGGTATGGTTAAAAATATCGAGGCGGAAGCAAAAGAGAACGGTGAGAGAAAGGCGAAAGAAATCGTTAGCCTCGCTATTCAAAAATGTAGCACCGAGCAGGCAACTGAGCTTACCGTTTCAGTAGTACCCTTGCCCAGTGACGATATGAAAGCGAGAGTTATCGGCCGTGAGGGAAGAAACATCAGAACTCTCGAAAACGCAACGGGTATCGAACTTATTATTGACGACACGCCCGAAGTTGTTATCGTTTCAGGCTTTGACCCCGTCCGCAGAGAAGTTGCAAGAATTGCTCTTGAAAGGCTTATTCAGGACGGAAGAATCCACCCCGCAAGAATTGAAGAAACTGTTGAAAAGGTTAAGAAAGAACTTGACCAACAGATTAAAGAGGCGGGTGAGGCTGCGATGTTTGATTGCGGCATCATGGGATTACACCCAGAAATCGTTAAACTCTTAGGTAGACTTAAATTCCGTACTAGTTACGGTCAAAACGTTTTGAAGCACTCCATAGAAGTTTCTCACCTTGCAGGCGTTATGGCAACTGAACTTGGAATCGACGCAACCCTCGCTAAGCGCGCAGGCTTGTTGCACGACCTTGGTAAAGCAGTTGACTACGAGGTTGACGGAACGCACATGCAGATCGGTGGCGATCTTGCTAAAAAGTATAGAGAAAACAACAACGTTGTTAACGCTATTTTGGCACACCACGGCGACGTTGAACCCAAAACGCTTGAGGCAGTTCTCGTTCAAGCGGCAGACGCTATCTCTGGTGCAAGACCTGGCGCAAGACGTGAAACCACCACTAACTACATTAAGCGTCTTCAAAAACTTGAGGAGATTTCCAACGGCTTTAAGGGCGTTGAAAAGTGTTACGCTATTCAAGCTGGTAGAGAAGTCCGCGTTATGGTTAAACCCGAACAGGTTAACGACGCGCAGACCTTATTCCTTGCAAAAGAAATTGCAAAGAAAATCGAACAGGAAATGGAATATCCCGGTCAAATCAAGGTTAACGTTATTAGAGAATGGCGTGCAACCGAATACGCAAAATAATTCAGTTTTTTATCCCCGAATTTTTTCGGGGATTTTTTATTAGGCTCGTTCACAAAATCTAGTTGATTTTTGACGGAAAAATACTGCGAATTACTTCGCGTTTTTTTAGGGAACAGACTCTACGAGTATGCCCCCTAAAAAGAACGCTCGTTCTTCTTGTATTTTTCTCGTCAAATCGCATAACTGCTAATAAACTATCTTTTGTTCACTCGCCTTTGATTTATAGGCTTTTACGAAAACAAATTGATTTTTGGCGGAAAAATACTGTAAATTACTTCGCGTTTTTTTAGTGAACAGACTCTACGAGTATGCCCCCTAAAAGAACGCTCGTTCTTCTTGTATTTTTCTCGCCAAACCGCATAAATGCTAATCAACTATCTTTTGTTCACTCGCCTTTGTTTTTAGAGTTGTTAACGAAAACTAGTTGATTTTTGCGGGAAAATACTGCAAATTACTTCGCGTTTTTCTCAATTATTTTTTTCGCAGCCTTATTCTTAAATAAAAACTTTACGATAAAATTTAAAATACTTTACAGTTGAGTTGACAGTTGTAAATTTTAGTGTTATACTGTTTTTCAACAAAACAATATATATACGGAAGGACTTATGGACGTACTAAAAAAGATTGAACAACTTAAAAAGCAAAAAAATGCGGTGATTTTCGCGCATTTTTATTGCCCAGGTGAAGTGCAAGAAATTGCCGACTACGTGGGTGACTCTTATTTCCTTGCAAAAAAGGCTAAAGAGATTGACGAAAAAACGGTGGTTTTTTGTGGCGTTAATTTTATGGGTGAGAGCGTAAAGATATTAAACCCAGAAAAGAAAGTGCTTATGCCAGACTTAACTGCTGACTGCGCTATGGCGCACATGGCCGACGTTAAAAAGATTGAAAAAATGAGGGAGGAGTATCCAGACTTAGCGGTAGTTTGTTATATTAATTCCTCTGCGGAATTAAAAAGAGCAAGCGACGTGTGCGTAACTTCTTCTAACGCGCTTAAAATCGTTTCTAGATTAGAGAATAAAAATATTTTCTTTATTCCAGACGGTAACCTTGGCAGATTCGTCAAAGAAAAAGTTAAAGATAAAAACGTAATCTTAAACGACGGGTGCTGTCCAGTTCACGCAAAAATCGAGGGCGAGCAACTTCTAAAAATGAAAGAAGCGCACCCCGATGCGTTAGTTTTAACTCACCCCGAGTGCAGGGAGGAAATCGTTAAAAATTCCGACTTTATCGGTAGCACTGCTGATATAATTAAGTTTGCAAAAGAGAGTAGCGCGAAAGAGTTTATTATTTGTACTGAAGAGGGCGTTTTCTATCCTATGCAAAGGGATAACCCCGATAAAAAGTTTTATTTCGTTACCGACGACTTTATCTGTAAGGATATGAAACTCAACACGCTCGATAAAATTCTTCACGTTTTAACGACGGAGGAAAACGAAGTTTTCGTTGACGAAGAGCTTGCAAAGGCGGCTATGAAACCGCTCGATAAAATGTTAGAACTGGCTAAATAATAAGAGGGCATTATGAAAACTGACGTTGTTATTGTGGGAAGCGGTGTTGCAGGGCTTTACGCAGCACTCAATCTTCCCGAAGAGAAAAAAATTATTATGGTAACTAAGGCAAAGGCGGACGAGAGCGACTCCTTTTTAGCACAAGGCGGAATTTGCGTTTTGCCTAGCGAGGACGATTACGACGCGTATTTTGAAGATACTATGCGTGCAGGGCATTACGAGAACGATAAGCGCTCCGTCGAGATTATGATTCGCTCTTCAAAAGCCGTTATCGACGACTTGGTAAAGTATGGAGCGAGGTTTGAAAAGAACGGCGACGAGTTCGTTTATACCAAAGAGGGAGCGCACTCTAGACCAAGAATTTTATTCCATCAGGACGAAACGGGAAAGGAAATAACCTCTCATCTTTTGGAGGCGGTAAAAAAACTTCCTAACGTAACCATTATTGAAGATTACACTATGGTGGACGTTATCGTTAAGGATAACGAGGCGATAGGAATTATCGGGCACGATAAAGAGGGGAAATATTCCGAGATTTTTGCTGATTACACACTTTTATGTACGGGCGGAATAGGCGGGCTTTATAAACACTCAACTAACTTCCCGCACTTAACTGGCGACGCTCTTGCGATATGCTTAAAACACGGAGTTGAGTTAAAGAATATTGATTATATTCAAATTCACCCCACCACTCTTTATACAAAAGAATCAGGAAGAGAGTTTCTCATTTCAGAGTCTGTTAGAGGCGAGGGCGCGATTCTATTAAACGACGATGGGGAACGGTTCGTTGACGAATTGCTCCCTAGAGACGTGGTTGCAAACGCCATTTTTAAGGAGATGGAAAGACAGGGTTCTAACCACGTTTGGTTATCAATGGCACCCATATCAGAGCAGGAAATTAAAAGGCATTTTGCGCATATTTACGAGCATTGTTTAGAAGTCGGATACGACGTTACTAAAGAGCCTATCCCAGTAGTGCCTTCTCAACACTATTTTATGGGCGGAATTAAGGTTGACGAGATGAGCAAGACTTCTATGGAAAGGCTTTATGCGATAGGGGAAACGTCTTGCAACGGCGTTCACGGAAAGAATAGGCTTGCAAGCAATTCGCTTTTGGAGAGTTTGGTGTTTGCTAAACGCGCTGCTACCGATTTAATGAATAACTATTCGGCTATCGAACTGCCAAAAGAGTTTAGCGTTGATTACGAAGAATATAAAGATTACAAAGAAGAATATAAAAACGCGGTACTATCCGCTATTGAAAAGGAGAGAAAAAACCATGAATGATATTACTATGAGAATATGTGCTGACGAACTTATTATGAGCGCGTTAAGAGAGGACGTTACTGGGGAAGATATTACCACTAATTCGGTAATGAAAGAATATACTTACGGAGAAGTGGAGCTGATATGCAAGCAAGAAGGAATAATCGCGGGACTTCAAGTTTTCGAGAGAGTGTTCACTCTTTTAGATTCTAAAACCGAGTGCGAGTTTTTCGTTAAGGACGGCGACGAGGTTAAAAACGGTCAAAAACTTGGTATAGTAAAAGGTGACGTAAGAGTGCTTTTATCTGGCGAGAGAACGGCTCTTAATTATCTCCAAAGAATGAGCGGCGTTGCAACTTATACTAATCAATCGGTCAAACTTTTAGCAGGTAGCAAAATTAAACTTCTTGATACCAGAAAGACCACTCCAAATATGCGCGTGTTTGAAAAGTACGCGGTTAAAGTTGGTGGCGGAAATAATCATAGATATAATTTGAGCGACGGAATCTTATTAAAGGACAATCATATTGCAGTTGCGGGTGGCGTTAAAAACGCTATTAAAATGGCTAAAGAATACGCGCCTTTCGTCAGAAAGATTGAAGTAGAAGTGGAAAACCTTGAAATGCTTAAAGATGCGTTAGAGGCGGGTGCTGATATTATTATGCTTGATAATATGAGCATTGAAGATATGAAAACGGCTGTTAGTATGGTTAAGGGCAAAGCAGAAACTGAGTGTAGCGGAAACGTTACGAAGGAGAAAATTCAGAAGTTATCCGATATAGGCGTTGATTATATCTCTAGCGGTGCACTCACGCACTCTGCACCTATTCTAGATTTGTCACTTAAAAATATGCAGATAAAATAGGAGGGGAAAATGAAGGCGGAACAGAGAAGAAAGGAAATAGTTAACCTTTTAACCGCAAAAAAAGAACCGTTATCTGGCGGTGCGCTATCGGAAATTTTATCAGCATCACGCCAGATAATCGTTCAAGATATTGCGTTACTTAAAGCCTCTGGATACGAAATCGTTTCAACTAATCGCGGTTACGTTCTTCATACGACCCCGTTAGTTGAGCGCGTTATAAAGGTTAAACACACGAGTGAACAGACGGAAGACGAATTATCCACCATAGTTCAATATGGCGGAAGCGTTATAGACGTGTTCGTTTGGCATAAGGTTTACGGAAAAATACAAGCAAACTTAAATATTTTCACTTTAAATGACGTTAAGAATTATAGAGAGAAAATATTAAGCGGAAAGTCCACAGAGCTTATGAACGTTACTTCTGGTTATCATTATCATACGATAAGGGCGGACGACGAACAGACTATTGAAAAAATCGAAAAGGCGTTACTGGATAAAGGTTTCATAGTTTCAGAAAAATAAAATAAAATGCACTATTTACTAGTGCATTTTTATATAAGAGTGCAGGTAATATTGAGATAAAAAGTGGGAATAATTTTAATTAAATAGAGGTACTAATGAAGAGAAATTACGAGTACAGTGTGGGGAATAAAAAAATAGTGAGAGAAATTACTTATATTCCTGGGCGATACGTTCTTGCGATGATAGTTTCCGTTTTGGAAATTATTGCAATTCTAGCAATCGTAATAGGTCTTTGCATATATTTGCCCCTCTTTTATTTGGCTGCAATAATTACGCAAATTTGTTGCATTATCCATATAGTTGCGTCAGACGTTAATCCCGATTATAAAATACCTTGGCTAATATGCATATTGATTTTGCCAGTTATCGGGTTTATGCTATACTTTTTGTTTTCGTCTAGAAAACTTAAACCAAAATATGTAAAACGTTTAAAACTATTGAAGAATAAGTCGTATGAAAGCGACCATTCGAAGATTATCGAAAAAATGGAAAAGGAAAATTTGGCGGCGGCAAATCAAGCCAGAATGATAGCTAAAATTTCCGAATCGCACGTCTTTATAAACACTAAAGTTGAATATTTTCCGACTGGCGAGAGTGCTTTTTCTAGTATGCTTGCTGACCTTAAAAGGGCGGAGAAGTTTATATTCCTAGAATACTTTATAATTGAAGAGGGTAAACTTTGGAATTCTATTTTAGAGGTGCTTAAAGAAAAGGCGGCGGCGGGCGTTGACGTTAAAGTAGTTTACGACGATATAGGTTGTATGACAACGCTGCCTGGGAATTATTCAAAAAAATTAAAGGCGCATAAAATAGACGCAACTCCGTTCTCTCGCTTAAAAGGCGGTGCGGATAGCGAGTTTAATAATAGAAACCACAGAAAAATAACCGTCGTTGACGGCTACATCGGTTATACTGGCGGGGTTAATATCGCTGACGAATACGTGAACGAGAAAGTTCGTTTTGGGTACTGGAAGGATAACGCCGTAAGGCTTGAGGGTGAGGCGGTTAAGGAACTTACTAAGCTTTTTCTCATTGATTACGGTATTAACGTCAAGTACGTTCCCGAGTATAAATACGACTGTTTCCCTAGCGTAAAGGCGCAAACTGACGGCTACGTTCTTCCGTTTGGCGACGGGCCCTTTCCGCTATATACTCACCGCGTAGGGAAGAGCCTCATTCAAAATATGCTTGCATCGGCAACAAAATACGTCTATATAACTACGCCATATTTAATTATAGATAACGATTTATGTCAGGATATAGAAAATACTGCTATGCGCGGGGTGGACGTTAGAATAATCCTTCCGCACATCCCCGATAAAAAGCTCGTTTTCGAGATGACCAAGAGTTTTTATAATAGACTTATGAGCGCGGGCGTTAAGATTTACGAGTACGAGCCAGGGTTTATCCACGCAAAAACTTACGTGGTTGACGATGAATACGCTATGGTCGGAACGATAAACTTAGATTATAGAAGTTTAGTTCACCATTTTGAAAACGGCGTTTGGCTATGTGGCTGCTCTGCTATTAAGAATATTAAGGCGGACGTTTTAGATACCATTTCAAAATCAATAGAAGTTACCGACCAAATGAAAAAAGTGGGAAAATTCAAGAGATTTATCCGCGCAATATTTAGGGTGTTCGCCCCCTTGATGTAAGCAAAACAACAATAAAAAAGTCCGAATCTTTTGATTCGGACTTTACTGTTTTTAACGATTATTCCCACTCAATCGTGCCGATGGGCTTTGGCGTTAAGTCAAGCAATACTCTGTTGATTCCGTCAACTTCGTGAGTAATTCTATCAGTTGTTTTGTGAAGAACTGCATAGGGGATTTCCTCAATGGTTGCGGTCATTGCGTCAACGGTGTTTACCGCTCTGATGATTGCTGGCCAGCCCTCGTATCTCTTTCCGTCTTTAACGCCTACACTCTTCATATCGGGAACGGCGATAAAGTACTGCCAAACTTTTCCTGCTAAGCCGCATTTATCAAACTCTTCACGGAGGATTGCGTCAGCCTCGCGGAGGGCGTGGAGCCTATCTCTCGTGATTGCGCCGAGGCATCTAACTCCAAGACCGGGACCGGGGAACGGTTGACGATATACCATAGAATCGGGGAGACCTAATGCGCTACCAACCATTCTAACTTCGTCCTTATAAAGAAGTTTAACCGGTTCAACGAGTTCGAACTGCATATCTTCGGGAAGACCGCCAACGTTGTGGTGAGCCTTAACTCCGTCACTCTCTAATATATCGGGATAAATAGTGCCTTGAGCGAGGAAGGAAATGCCTTTTAATTTTGACGCTTCTTCATCGAAAACTTTAATGAATTCTCCGCCTATAATCTTTCTCTTCTTTTCGGGAGCAGAAACGCCCTCTAAGAGGGATAAGAAACGGTCGGTGGCGTCAACGTAAATGAGGTTGGCGTCAAGTTCTTTTCCGAAAACCTCGATAACTTGTTCGCTTTCGCCCTTTCTCATAAGCCCGTGGTTAACGTGAACGCAAACGAGTTGTTTGCCGATTGCCTTGATTAAAAGTGCTGCGACAACCGAACTATCAACTCCGCCAGAAAGAGCGAGGAGAACCTTTTTGTCCCCAACTTGTTCGCGGACGAGTTTAACTTGTTCGTCGATAAAAGCGTTTGCGAGCGCAACGGTTGTTATGCGCTCCATATTTTCAGGTCTTTTGTTAGTATCCATAAAACACTCCGATTAAAAATAATTTATTTAATTATACACCACGGGGCATTCAAATTCAAGCAGTTTTAATTAAAAAAATCAAAAAGAAGTATGAATTTTTCTTATAGACGCTAAAAGTAGTCGAAAAAATTTTGACCGTTTGTTTTTGCACTAAAAAACGCTTTTAGATTTTATTAAATTATGATAGAATATAAAGGTATGCGCAGTTTAGCGAATAAAAAAGTTTAAGGTAAAATTATGCTTGCTAGTAAAAAGATGAACTTCATAGGGCAACTGTTATTGTTTTTAGCCACGCTCGTGTGGGGTACTTCGTTCATAGTCTTAAAAGAAACTATCGAACAAGTGCCGTCTTTTTACGTTATTGCTATACGGTTTATTATTGCTGGCGGAATTTTGTCTTTAATCTTCATTAAAAAATTAAG
This sequence comes from Clostridia bacterium, assembly GCA_017414525.1. Lineage (GTDB taxonomy): Bacteria > Bacillota > Clostridia > Christensenellales > Borkfalkiaceae > UBA1259. The sequence continues at coordinate 16,732 of JAFQLO010000006.1, forward strand.
GGAAGGGAATAGAAAAACTTTTCTTAAAGGCGTGATTTTGGGCGTGCTTTTATTTTCTGCTTACTTAACGCAAACTTTAGGCTTGGAAAACACGACGGCTGGAAGAAACGCTTTTATTACTGGTTCTTATTGCGTTATGTGCCCTTTTATCGTTTGGGTAATTTATAAGAAAAGACCAAAAATCGTAAACCTCGTGTCGGCGGTTTTATGCATAGTTGGGCTTGCGCTAGTTTCTCTTTCGGGGGACGACGGGGTTGGTGAAAACCTTCTTTTAGGCGATTCGTTAACGCTTATAGGTGCGTTTTTCTTCGCACTTCAAATCGTCGCTATCGATAAGTTCCAAAAGGACGGAGAGAACTCCGTATCTCTTCTTTGCTACGAACTTTTAACGGTTGGCGTGTTGTTTGCGATTTTGACCTTAATTTTCGATTTGCCTACTGGCGGAATTGAAGTGTTTAGTTTAACACTTGACCAAATGGTAAGAATAGGCTATCTTTGTTTGGTGTGCACCTTGTTTGCGCAGTTTGCGCAAATGTTTGGGCAGAAGTATACTACGCCTAACCAAACGTCCATTATTTTAACGCTTGAAGCGGTGTTCGGCGTGGTGTTCGCCGTTATTTTAGGCGGGGAAAAGTTGACGGCAACTTTAATTATCGGTTTTATAGTGATTTTTATTTCTGTATTGATAAGTGAAGTTGACGTTGATTATAATAAACTTTTTAGAAAAAATAAAGAAAAATAGTTTTAAGAGGTGTGTGATGAGTGAATTGAAAAATTCAACTTCTGGCAGAGAGAAGTTTGGCTCAAGACTGGGCTTTATTTTAATCTCTGCGGGTTGCGCAATAGGGCTTGGAAACGTTTGGCGTTTTCCTTACATCGTTGGTCAATACGGTGGTGCAGCGTTTATTCTTTTATATTTGCTGTTTTTAATCGTTTTCGGCTTGCCTATTATGACGATGGAATTTTCCGTCGGTAGAGCGAGCGGAAAAAGTATTGCCGAATCTTTTAAGGTGCTTGAACCAAAGGGAAGTAAATGGCACGTTTTCGGCTGGGTAGGTATGGTAGGTAATTACCTATTGATGATGTTTTATACCGTAGTTACCGCGTGGATGTTCATTTACTTTTTTAAGAACGTTAGCGGAGATTTCGTGAATACTACGACAGAGGAAATTTCCAAGCAATTCGGAGTTATGGTAAGTAACCCTTGGCTACTTATAGGCGTTACTTTCGGCGTAGTAATTTTAGGCTTTGGGGTCTGTTCGTTAGGGCTTGAAAAGGGTGTTGAAAAGATAACCAAAGTTATGATGTTAGCTCTTTTAGCAATTATTATCGTGCTTGCAATTTACGTTATGACGCTCCCAGGTGCAGGCGCTGGTTACGAATATTACTTAATTCCTAACTTTGAAAGACTTTTGTATGATGCGAAAGGTAATTTCGTTTTTGGACAAGTGCTTTTTGCTGCGCTTGGTCAAGCATTCTTCACTCTTTCTATCGGTATGGGATCGATGGCTATTTTCGGTAGCCACATTTCAAAAGACAGAAGGCTTTTCGGTGAGTCTATGACTATTGCGGGACTTGATACTTTCGTTGCGTTTACAGCAGGACTTATCGTTATTCCTTCGTGCTTTGCATTTGGAATTGATCAGCAGGGTGGACCTGATCTTATCTTCAAGGCTCTTCCCGCGGTGTTTAACTATATGGGACCCGTGGTTGGTAGAATATTTGGTGCGTTCTTCTTCCTCTTTATGATTTTTGCGGCACTTTCAACAGTTATAGCGGTGTTTGAAAATATCATATCTTTCGGTATGGATAAGTGGGGGTGGTCTAGAAAGAAATCTTGCCTTATTAACCTCTTGGCGATGTTCGTTCTAGTTCTTCCATGTATTTTAGGATTCAACGTTCTCTCTGGCGTTCACCCGCTCGGCGGAACGACTAACCTTATGGATTTAGAGGACTTTATCGTTTCTCAAAACGTTTTGCCATTAGGTTCGTTGATATACGTGCTTTTCTGTACTATGGATAAAAAGGGTTGGGGCTGGAACGAGTTTTTAACCGAGGCTAACCTAGGAAAGGGAATAAGATTCCACCACAAGTTAAAGGTATACGCAAAATATATTTTACCCATATTCTTGGCAATTTTCTGGGTGTGGGGAATTCTATCTTTCTTTGGCGTAATGTAAGAAAATTTTTGGACGCGAGTTATGGGAAAAGTTGTTTTTTTTGATTTAGACG
>JAFQLO010000007.1 GCA_017414525.1 Clostridia bacterium
ACATATCCGACCTTAAAATTTACGACAAGCCGAAAGAGTTAAGCGAGTTTAAGCAAGAGTTTGTAAGAGGTGCTATGCCTGTTAAACTTATAAGACCGCCACAAAGTTGGTGTTACGTAGAATAATAACCCCGGTCAGTCAACTGACTAAGAAAAAGGAGAAAAGACATGGCAAAATTTATCGAATTAAACTTGGACTATAATTACAAAACAGGGTCTGAGTTTGTGCATAGGGTGAAGTTTTTGAGAGCAGACGAAATCCTTTCAGTTGATCAAGTCTATGACAACAAGGAAAGCAGGTTGCGAGTTTATGTTTCTATAAAAGAATCAGGAGACGACGGTTCGCCGGAATTTTTCCCCGTAAAAGAAACCTACGAGCAGATAAAAGAAATGCTCGAGAACGCTTAAAACGACGTCATTCTGGAGCGATAGAATCTCAAAAGGAGAAGAAAAAATGATTGAACTAATTGACTACTTGATAGAGAACGGCGCATGTGACTGCTGCGCTAGATGCATACATAACAAGCCGATAACAGAGAGCGGTAACGTAGAGCCTTGCGCCGAATTTGGCAAAGACGGCAACGTCGCATGTAGAAACGGTATGATTGAGTATTTTGAGCAAAAAAACTAAGGAGATATATAAAAAATGGCAAAAGTAATAATTCAAGGAACGAACGAAGAGAACGCTAAATTAATTAACGTTATTAAGGACAAGTTTCCCGGCACGAGCAAAAAGGCAGGCTTTAAAGACGTTAAAGAAACCATGACGGTGTTGGAGATAACTGAAGACGTTAAGAGCAAGGACGAGTTCACGAACGACGAGATAGACAAGGCGTTGCTTTGCTGCTCATCAGCAGAGCGCAACTGCGCAGACTGTCCCTTGCGCGGTGTACCCGAGTGTTCTGAGAGAGTGCAGCTCGACGGCGCAGTTATGGTTACACGTCAACTCAAAGCTGCATGCGGAGGAATAAATGAAAATAAAAATTAAGATACCGTTAGAAGATCTTAACGCTAATGCTCAAACGACTGCCAAACGGTTGCATGAATCTATAAAGGCATTGAGCGTTAAAGAGAAAAAGAAGATTGTGAACGGTTACAACGCTATGATGGGAAACGAGGTTGCAAAAGCTGTAAACAGTTTATTTGCAACGATAGGCGAGTTTTACGAAGAGTACGGAACGGCAGGAGTGTTTGAACTGCTTGGAGGACATGATGATTAAGATTAGACTACACGGTTTGCCGGAGGACGTTGAAAAAGCAAAGGCTAAATTAAAAGAAACGTTTAACGTTAATTCATGCTCTGGTAATTATGCGGACAGGGGCGAAAGCAAATACGTTCGAGCGTATTTGGAAGTTGCGTTCGCTTGTGGTCAGTCAACTGACCAGAGCGCGGAAATGGCGAAAGCCTGGGATAAAAGCAAAAAAGAAAAATTAATATAGGAGAAACAACAATGAAAAATTTGACAGTAATTGATGATAGTGAAAACACTAGCCTGTCTTGTGCAGAGAGTTTTATTAAGTACACGAAAGAGGATCTTAACGATATAAAAATATCCTTTTTCAAAATCGGTTTTAGACTAAACGAGGCGGAAGAGTTTAAGTACTACGAGGCGTTAGGCTATGCAGATATATTTGAACTTGCAGAGGCAGAGTTTGGCTTTAAGAAAACTACGACTAAGAACTTAATGGCAGTTAACCGCCGTTATTGTGTACATAATCAAGGTGGGTCGTATATCTCATATACAATGCAAATAGACCCAAGATACGATAAGTATAATCAAACGCAGCTCGTTGAAATGTTACCTCTTACTGCGTGGCAGGTTGAAAACGTGCCAGCAGATTTTAAAGAATCTGAACTTAAAGATTACAAAAAAATTGTAGATTGTAAAACTCAAAACTATTTAAGACTTGGATTGTTGGGAAACGCAGAAGTCGCAAAAGATCCAAGAAAGTACGTTGAGAAGTACAGAGAGTTAAAAACAAAAGTTCCTGCACCTATAAAGACGACGTCCAAGACAGCTCCTGCACCTGAAGATATCCCTGCCGGGCAGTTGTACTTAGGTGCAGATGAATCTATAACAGAGTTTCATCAGAGCGGCGCAGAACAGTTTAGTCAGTCAACTGACCAATGCGCGGAATTTGCTCAGATGTTTGAAGAAAGTCAGTCAACTGACTGCGCTGAAGATGCGATTAATGAACCGGTGCAGGAAATTGCGCCTGAACCCAAAAAGTTGACGTTCAAAAATCGCGGTGAGCGCGAAGCGTTTATTGACAACAAGGATAATTTTCCTATCCTGGTGCTGGAAAATGAAGAACTGGGGCTTACCGTTCGCCGCTTGGATTTTATTAACGGCGTTAAACTTTACAGGTCTGAGCACGTTGAGTTTGGCGAATACACCAGAAGATTTAATACGATAGTAAAGTTTCATTTGGTAGACGATAGAGAAAAGAGTAAACCTCTAAAGAAAGCCAACGTTATGCCTTATTGTGGAATGACGTTTACGCTTGCAGGGACTGCACGCACTTACGTTGTTGACTACATGACCAGGTACGCTAACGAGATTTAAGGGGGTGCAGCCATGACCTTGCAAGAATTTATTAATCTGCACCCGAACGTTATACATTACGAGCGTGCTGGCGTTGAAGGGATAGATCTCAACGCGCTACACGAGAGAATACAAAAATCAAGGTATTTAAGATCGCGACAGAGTTTTTTGTTTTTAGTAAAAAATTACAATGCGATATTAAGTGGATATTATGATGATTTCAAGCTTTTAGAAGAAGAGCAGAAATGTCCTTTATCTGATACGGTTGTGAATAGCCTAAAAGATAAACTTCGAGTGCTTAAAGGATTAAACCTTTCAGAACGTCAGTCAACTGACTGTAAAGAACATTGTGGCTATTCACCGAGAGAAGCGGAAATCATACTCGAAGAAACCTTGACAAAAAAATTCGGTCAGGTGGCTTGGGCTGGGGACGTGTTTAATCGTGTAAAGGCATACGCATTGAATTTGGGGGTGTAACGTGGTGCAGAGTAAATGGAGAACAAATAGTCAGGGCATGATAATATCGCCTGAAGCGCAACGTGCAGAGATAGCACGCGAAGGCAGACGGAAGAAAAAACATGCAACAAATAAGGACAAGTACACCGGCAGAGAACTTCATAGGTACTGCCCAAAGTGTAACGCTGAGATAACTAAAAAGCGCACTCTGCGCCGAAACGATAAACTTGGAATATACCGTGACGGTACGACGGTATTTATCTGCGACAACTGCAATGCGGTATGGCTTAGCAAACAAACAAATAAAGTTTGGCAACGGTTAAAGAAAAATCCTAAACCGCAAACGAATAAAGAGTTTAAGGATAGTTTAAGGACTTTCTGAATAATAGAGGGGAAAATATATGTGGGTAGCGATAATCTTAGCAATAATTGCTTTCGCGGTTGTGCTGTGTGGTATATTCATAGCTTTGCCGATGTGCAAGGAATACGACGAACTTATGTTTCCGAAAGAAGAAAAGAACGTTGATGTTGTCGCAGATAGCAAGGACGAGCAGAAAGAAGAAATTAGCGGTGATACGCTGTAAATAAAAAATATAAGGAGGTGGGCTATTTATGGATAAAGCATACGATGAAAAAAACATGTCGTTTAAGGACCAGATGGCTGCTGCTAAGGCAGGGTACAGGGCGAAACGTGCTAAGGCTAAAGCGGAATACGAAAAGAAGAAAGCAGAGATTAAATCCGCTAAAACAATAAGTTATACTAGCGGTGTCATTGACTATAAGGACCTTCCAAAAAGGAAAGAAGCCTTGAGAACTGCCAAAAAAAGCTATTCCGAAGCGATAAACGATAGCACGAAGATAGACAAGCTTAAAGATAAGCAAAGAAAGAAAATGGCACATTAATATGGTTTAACCGTTCCGTGTTTTTTGATATTAGGGATTCTCCATCCATTCTGCGGAACGTTAATCGTTCAGGGAGCCGAATCTTAGTTGTGAAAGATTAATCCAAACGGCTCTCTGAAATTAAAAAAAATTCAACACAAAAAAGGAGCAACATGAAAAATTTTTTAGCAGGAATTGGTATCGTTTTACTTGTAGCAATATGCTTGATATTTTCTTTTGCGATAATAACGAGCATATGTGCTTCAGTTAATCAGATCAGTTTTTACGATCAACTGCGCTGGTGGTTTGGCAGCGCATCGAATTTTGCAAAATTATTTATTAAATAAAAGAGAGGAAAAATTATGAAAAAATTAGTAGCTTTAATATTAACGGTTATATTAGCCGTGGGTGCAATCTTTATGGTTGGATGTGGTAACAGTAATAATGGCGGTGATCAAACCGCAAATAGTGGTAGTGGTGGAAGCTCGTCATCTGGTAGTGACCAAACTCAACAGGTTACAACCTATCCAGGCGTTAGATCCGTTCGTCTTTCAATGGGTGCAATGTCTGAAACTGAGGCAACCACAACGAGTACCGGCGAACAAACTGAAGCGTACAGTGAACGTACGATTGTAGCGACAATACTTCCTACGTCAGCACTTCAGCAAGAAGATTTCACTATGACCTGGCAATCAAACGGTAGCAGTGAAGGCATATACGAATACTTAACGTTGACTCAGGA
>JAFQLO010000008.1 GCA_017414525.1 Clostridia bacterium
AGCTGGCAAAGGAAACACTACTTATTATAAGAGTGTTATTCAAAACGTCGGACTTGTTATGTTCGTCGGTTCAGTTGGTTTTATTGCTGGTCCTAAATTCTTTAGAGATTTAGCAAAGAACTTTAAAACTTATATCGTAATGGGCGTTTTGATTATCCTTTCTGGTACTGCCGTTGCGGTTATATTTACTATTGCGTCTCCTTACGGTGCAGACTTCTGGGCGGGTATTTTATCTGGTGCGCTCACTTCAACGCCCGGTTACTCAGCTGCTCAAGAAGCTATGGCTCAACTTGGAATGTCCGATACTTTCGTAACCATAGGTCACGCTATTGCTTATCCTTTCGGTGTCGTTGGCGTAGTATTGTTCGTTCAACTTCTTCCTAGATTCGTTAAGGCTGATATGGCTTATGAAAGAAGTCTTTTATCTCCAGAAGTAATTGCTTCAACAGAAACGAAAGAAGAAAAGAAGCTCTTTACTTGTGACGATTTTGGTTTTACTGCTATGGCAATTGCAATCGTAGCGGGACTTATCGTTGGCGGTATTAAAATCCCGCTCTTCGGTGGTGTAAACTTCTCTCTTGGAACTACTGGTGGTGTGCTTATTATGTGCCTCGTGTTCGGTCACTTTGGCAGAATCGGCAAGCTCTCAATGGAAGTCCCCGCTGCAACCGTTAAGACCTTAAAAGAACTTGGACTTATGCTCTTCCTTATCGGTGCTGGTGTTGACGGCGGCGTAAGCCTCGTTTCTGCAATCGGTGGTGACGCTAGCATTGTCGCTTGGGGCTTTGTCGGTGGCGCGGTTATGACTATCCTTCCTATGATAATAGGTTTCTTCCTCGGAAAGTCTATTTTGAAACTTCCACTCCTCAACAACCTCGGTTCAATTACTGGTGGTATGACGAGCACTCCCGCTCTCGGAACTCTTATTAACACCGCTAAAACCGATGACGTTGCAGGTTCATACGCTTCAACTTATCCTATCGCACTCGTGTTAATCGTTATTGCTTGTAACTTAATGGTTAACTTATTGATATAAGATAATTAGCAATAAAAAAACCGCTTGGCTTTTCCAAGCGGTTTTTTTAGTTTAATTAAATTACTTTTTATCAATTGAATTTACTGCGTCGGTAATTGCGTTAAAATCAGCCATTTTACCGTATTTGTCGATTTTTAAGCGGTTTACGTCACCGTGGGTAAGACAACCGGCGCCGCCCGCACAACCGCCAACGCACGCCATTCCTTCTATAAAGTTTCCGTCTAGAACACGCTTACTTGCTTTTAAGAGGGCAACTCTGCACGCGTCAATTCCGTCGCAAGGCACTGCTTTTAAGTCAAAACCGTCAATTCCGTGTTCCTTTATGCCTTCCGCAACAGCCTCGGAAAGTCCGCAGCTACGCCCAAAAATTCTGCCGTAATAAGATGCGCTATTTATGTTTTCCTCTTCAAGTGTGGTAATGTCGATACCTTTGCTGTCAAACAACGCTTGAAGTTCCTCAAAGGTAACTACGCTGTCGACGTAAGGACTAACCTCTTCGGACTTAAACTCCATTTTCTTTGCCGTGCACGGGCCGATAAAGATAACCTTTGCCGTCGGGTCTTTTTCCTTTAATATCTTTGAAATGGTAGCCATAGGGGAAAGGTTATGCGATATATATTGTGCTAGGTCTGGGAATTGCTTTTTAACGTAAGAAACGAATGCGGGACAGCACGAACTCGTTAAAAATCCCTTTTCAACCAGTTCTTTTGCCTCTTCTAGAGCAACTACGTCTGCACCGAGAGCCGCCTCAACCACGTCGTAAAAGCCTAATTTTTTGATTCCTTTTATTACTTGGCCAAGTTTTGCGTAAACGAACTGGCTAGCAACCGAGGGGGCAATTACTGCGTAAACCTTGTAGTTTTGGTTATTGTTGCTGTTTTTAATTATATCGATAACGTCTAGAATATACGACTTATCGTTTATTGCGCCCCACGGGCATTGATAAACGCAAGCACCGCAAGCGATGCACTTTTCATCGTTGATTTTTGCAGCCTTATTGTCGTCCATAGAAATTGCTTTAACTTTGCACGCACTTTCACACGGACGCTTGTGGTTGATAATTGCGCTATAAGGGCAAACTTTAGCGCATTGACCGCACTCAACGCACTTTGACTTATCAATGTGCGCTTTTTGGTTGGAATCTATCGTTATCGCGCCTTTTTTGCAAGCGTCTTCACAGCGGTGAGCAAGACAACCTCTGCAAGCGTCGGTAACCTCGAAACCGCCCATAGGACATTCGTCGCAAGCAATATCTATAACTTCTATAACGTTTTTGTTATTCTTATTCCCGCCCATAGCAAGTTTAACGCGCTCGTTTACGATCGCTTGCTCTTTATAGATACAGCAACGCATAGTGGGGGTTTTCCCCGGAACGATAATTTTTGGAATGTTCGGCAGGTTTTCAGTAAGCGTTCCTTCCCAACTAAACCTTGCAACTTCTCTTAAAACTTTGTATTTTAGATGTTGAACTTTAGTATCAAATTTTCTCATAATTGCCTCGTATTAAAAGTATTTGCGTTTTGCCTCTTCGATCTTAGAAATAAACTCTTGATCGTGTTTTGAGAGGTGATATTTTTTTCTGTAAATTAAAACGTCTTTATATGTTTTGGTGTTGAAAGAGCACTTTCTTTCCACCAAATCGTACTTCATTTTTAAGTCTTCTGGGATAGGGGAAACCCACATAAAAGTGTTTGGAACTTGCTCTAAAAGTGTGAACTGAACTCCCCTTTCAAACACGCTTATGCGCTTTTTAGCAAACTCTGATAGCTCCGCTCTTTTTACGTCGATTAAGGGGAGTGAGGGAACGTAAGGGTCGCCGTGAGTTATTTCAATGCAACCGCCCAAATCCTCAGCAAAAATCTCAGGTTTCGTCGCTAGCGGATTATTCTTTGAAACAGCTAAAACGTAAGAGAATTCATTGAGTACTAAACTGTTTAGTTTCTTCTCTTCAAATAGAGTATTAAAGTATTTTTCAAAGGCACTTTGATACCTGACGATACCCAAATCGTATTCCTCTTTAACGACGTTAATAATCGCTCGCATAGAGTTTGTTTCTTTATAAACTATGTCCGCGCGGGACTCGTTTGCAAGAGATTTTGAAAACTCAGAAAAGGCGTAGGAAAAATAGCTTGCTCTCGGCACGCACACCGAAAACCTAAGGTTCTTTTCGTTTTTGCTTTCATAAATAGACTCTATTTTTTTAATTTGTGAAAGTGCGTTCTTTGCGTAGAGAAGAAACTCTTCACCCTCAATGGTTATTTCAAGCCCCTTAGACGAACGCTTGAAAATTTTGATTTTAAGGTCGTTTTCAAGTGCTTTTATTGCCCTTGAAAGGTTTGGCTGAGAGGTGTAAAGATTCTCCGCTGCTTTACTTATCGAGCGGGTGTTTGCGACTTCTACTGCATATTTGATGTGCACAATATTCATAAATAGCCTTCCTTATTTACGCTATGTTATATCAACTATAAAATTGTGGTTATTATAACATAATTTTTATATCATTTCAACTAAATTAAACGATAATAAAAATTTTTTTATTAAGAAAATTTTTAACGAAGAAAAATAGACTAAAAAGTATGTTTTTACTGGTGTTCGTGCTCAAAAAACAAAATAAATATCTCTTAGGAAAAAAGTGGTTAAAATAACACAGTTTTAGGTTAAAGTTAGCAATTGAATATTGTTGAATGTTGTGATAAAATAAATATCGTATAAGTATGACTAAAATTGTGTAACGCAAATATTTTATTATAAGGAACAAGGTAATGGCAGAAAAAATTTGGATTGGATACGTAACAGATAAAGACTATGATTTAACTAATCGCAAGCAACTTGAGGGAGCTAGAAGCCCGTATATAAGAAAGACTTTTAAGTTAAGTGGTGACGTAAAAAAAGCAACTTTAAGCATAAGTGCGCTCGGAATTTACGAGGCTAAAATTAACGGCAAAGACTTGACTGACGGTTTGTTCTGCCCTGGATATACCGATACTCATCATACTATTTTGTACGACGAATATGACGTTACTAATATGCTCAATAAGGGTGAAAACGCTATCGGCGTAGTGTTGGGTGACGGTTGGTATGCCGGTTGGATTTCTGGACTCGGGAAGTTCGTTTACGGCTATTATCCGTTAAAATTGTGGTTTGAACTTAACGTGGAATATGCTGACGGAACAAGCGAGGTTATTAAGACTGACGGAAGCGAAAAGGCGAGCGTCGGGGAGATTTTAGCTAACGATTTCTATAACGGTCAAACGATTGACAGAAGGGAAGATATCGGCGATTTTTCGCTTGCTAATTTTGACGATTCTGCTTTTGAGGCGGTTGAAACGTTCGATATTGACGTTCCTATGGTTAAAAATTATTTGCCTCAGGTTAAGACGCACGAGCCGTTAGAGGGTGAGATAATTGCAGAAACCGAGGACAGTATCCTTATCGACTTTAAGAAAAACTGCGCTGCTATTATGAAACTCGTTGCAGAAGGTGAAAATGGTAGCGAAATAACCGTTAAGTACGCAGAAACTTTAGAAGATGGAGATATATACACTCTTAATTTAAGAGCGGCTCTCTGCACGGATAAATATATCCTTGGCGGAAAAGGCAAAGAGGAATTTTTGCCTAAGTTTACTTATCACGGTTATAGATACGTTAAGATATTAAAGGATAAAAACACTAAGATTATCAGCGCGACTACTTATCCCGTTTACAACGATATTCCGTTCACCAGCACGTTTGAATGTTCTAATAAACTTATGAACGATATCCATAAGATAACTTTAACGAGTATGACTTCAAACACCGTTTCAATTCCTACCGACTGCCCGCAGAGAAACGAGAGAATGGGCTGGACTGGCGATTCTCAAGCGTTCTGTGATACGGCTATGTATCTTATGGATTACGGCGATTTTTATAAAAAGCACGTTATGGATATGGTGGACTCAACTAAAGGTAGAGAAGACGGTTTGGTCGGTGCATTCGTGCCTTACGGTTTCCAGTACGCACTACTTGACGGAATAGTTAGAGCGGGCTTTGCCGCTTGGTCTGACGCGATAGTTATCGTACCTTATCAGCACTACCTTTTCTACGGAGATAAGAGCATTTTAACTGAGAATATTTCCACGATGAAAAAACATGTAGATAAGTGCTATTTAGTATCGGAAGACGGCATTGCAAGGGTCGGAACTTACGGCGAACACGTCAGTGCTTACGAACAATCGGATCGTCAGGTTTTCTCAACGCTTTACGGCGGTTACACTTCAATGCTTTTAGCAAAGATTTGCAAGATAATCGGGGATAAAGACGAGCAGAAATATTTGGATTTATACGAGAAAATGAAGGCTGCGTTTAGAAGAGAATTTATCGATTCTGACGATAGAATTAAGAGTGATACGATGGCTCTTTACGCAGAGGCTTACGACTTTGGATTCGTTGATAAAGAGTTTGCTAAAAAGAACTTAAAGAGAAAACTCGAGCAGTTCGATAACCACTGCGTTTGCGGTATGTTCGGCGCAAGACTCATTCTTCCCGTACTTTGTGAATTAGGGTTTAAGGACGAGGCGTTTAAGATGATAACGCACACCACTTATCCATCTTGGGGATATATGATTGCTAACGGAGCAACTAGCCTTTGGGAACTTTGGGATAGTAAGGTTGACGGAAAGATGAACGCTGAAAAAATTAGTATGAACTCTCTTAACCACTATATGTTCGGCGGTTGCGTAAGATGGTATTACGCTTACGTTTTAGGTATTAGACCTACCGAAGAGGCTGTTGGCTTTAAGAAGGTTAAAATCGCTCCGATTTTCGTTAAACAGTTAGACTGGGCGAAAGGAAGTTTCAACTCTGCTAGTGGTCTGATTGAATCTAGTTGGGAAAGAAAAGACGGCGAAGTTACCTTCACTTTAAGTATTCCTAGCGATATGGAATTAGAGTGCGAGTTTGAATTGCCCGCTAAAAATGAAACTAAGACCGTTAAGGACGGTAGAACGACTATTATTTGGAAATTTTAAGGAGAAAAATTATGGCAGTAAAACAATTAGGAAAGAAGAACGCAGCATTTTCACCTGAGAAATTTAATAACCCAGGTGGTAAGTATGGCTCTGTTTATAACTGGATTTGGTCAGTGCCTTTAAGTAAGGAAAAAACTGATGAAAGTTTGGAGAAATTTGCTGAACTGGGCATAACTGGTATCGCAATTATCCCTGAACCTAAAGAGTTTAGACCTACCAGTCAACCTACTTTTTTAGAACCAGGATATTTAACTGACGCATTTTTCGAGGCTTATAAGTACGCTTTTGAAAAGGCGTTCTCACTCGGTATGACCGCGTGGTTTTACGACGAGGGCGGTTGGCCCAGCGGTATGGCGTGCGGAAAAGTTATGCTCGCTCACCCAGAAGACGTTAGATACGTTTTGCGCTGTGACGACAAAGAGTGCAAAAAGGGCGAAACATACTCTAAACCCGAAAAGATTATGGCGGCGTTTATCGGTGCAACCGAGATTAAAGATGGTTACGTTTTCACCGAAGACACCACCGTTAGCGAATATTATAGACTTCGTGCGTTCTGTTTGGGCGCAGGTCACCCCGACATTCCCGACTTAACTTATAGAAAGTCTGCGGAGGACTTTATCGAAATGGTTCACGAAGGTCACAAAAAATATATCGGTGAACATTTTGGTAGTAAAATAACCGCGGTGTTTACCGATGAGCCCAGCGGACCTCAAATTCCATTTAGAGAGGAATTCGTGGCGGAATTTGAAAGACGTTTGGGAAAATCTATCGTTCCTTATCTTCCTTATATTGCGGGCAAAGTTCCCCAGACGGAAGAGAGCGCAGAGGTTCGCATTATGTGGTACGATATGTGTAGCGAATACTTCTGCAAGAACTTCCTCTTGGTAGAAAAGGAATGGACGAATAAAAATAATATGTCTTTTGCTGGTCACCTTAACGGGGACGACAGACCTATGATCAATCCTGCTTTTGCTGGTTATCACGTTATGCGTGGTCTTAGATGTTTTGACGTTCCTGGTGTAGACGCTATTTGGCGTCAGATCTTCCCTGCAAAAGCAAAGCAAGATATAGACGGATTTAACGTTGAGGCGGATAACAAGTTCTTCCCGCGTTACGCGTCTTCTGCGATGACTCAGGTCGGTAGCGACGCTTGTCTTTCGGAGAGTTTTGGCGTTTATGGAAACAGTTTGGCTTTTGAAGAAATGCGTTACGTTTACGCTTATCAGGCGATAAGAGGGGTTAATATTTACAATCCGATGAGTTTAGGATATACTAACGATATCCCGCTTATGATTCCAAGAAGTAGCCCTATGAACGAGAGGTACGCTTGCTCGTTTGCTGATATGAAACCCTTTAACAAGTTCGTTGAACGTTTGGGCTACGTTTCATCGCTCGGTGATCCTAATAATAAGATTGCGCTTTACTTCCCGATGTGTGATAGTTGGGCAGCTTACGATATTAAACCCGTAATCGACGCTTACGATCAAGCGGGTTGGGATATGGAACAATCTGGGCTTTCATTTGATATTTTCGACGACGAATTTATTGCAACTTGCGATAGAGAAGAGTTGAAGAAAGGTAGAGCTGTTATGAACAAGGCTTGCTATACTAGCCTAGTTATTTCTCCCAACAAGTTTATGCCAGAAAAGACCAAGGAAAACCTAGAAGTTTTCATTAACGGTGGTGGTAAAGTTTTTGTCGTTGAAGGTAAATATACTCCTGAAATTAAGGGTGCAACTTACGTTAAAGATTGCAAGAATATTTTGCCTCCTATCGTAGATTTTGATTGTGACGCAACTTACTTTAGAGTATTAGAGCGTGTGTTTGACAACGGTAGAGCGATTATGATTTATAACGAGAGCGTGGATGCAAAACAGGCAGTTATTAACGTTGGTGAAAAAACTCCGCTCCTTTTAGATATTACCGAAGGCAAAATTAGAAAGCTTGAAAATAACGGCGGTAAAGTTAAGTTTGATATGCGTTCTGGTGAAATTTTTGCTCTACTTTATACTGATGAGAAGTACGACGCAGAAGAGGAAAAAACTTATAGTGAAACTGCACTTGACGGCGAATATCTCTTCAAAAAAACTAGACGCTTTAAGATTTACGATATGAGCGTTGATTCTTTCGACATCGAGGAAGATTACGTTAAGGGTGCTCTAGGCGATTGGAGAGATACGGTTGGTGACGATTTCTCTGGAAGTTGCAAGTATAAAACCACTTTCAAAAAGCCGGCAACCGACGGTGACGTTATAGTCGATTTGGGTAAGGTTAGAGTATCTTGTGAGGCGTTCGTTAACGGTGAGTCAGTTGGCGTTAGAGTTATGCCTCCTTACCGCTTTAATATCCCCGCAAAACTTCTAAAAGATGAAAACGTTTTAGAAGTTAGGGTAAGTAACACCGTTGCAAACGAAAGGGTTCATACGACGACTTTTGAAAAATGGGCAAACTGGCAACGTTCTCCTTACGAATTAAAGCTTGCAAAATTCGACAAGAGTTCGATGGATAGCGGACTTTTTGGACCAGTTAAAATTTTGTATTAAGAAAATCACAAACCGCAAGGCAAATACTTGCGGTTTAACATTGTAAAGCAAGAGGATTTACTATGGAAATTTATTACGCGTTATTTGTATTTTCAATATTTTTAAACTGTGCATCGAGCATTTTTGGTGGGTTTTACAACAAGAAGATTGAAGGGCTCAAAAACACTTCTTCTCTCTATTCATTCTTGAAACTTGCTGCAATTTTCGCTTTTTGGTTCGTGCGCTTTGCAATCGATGGGTTTGCGCTAGACGCTGGCGTTTTGTTATACTCTTTGGTGCTTTCCGTTTGTTTCTTCGGTGGCGTTTATGGGTTTATTAGTGCGCTTAAAACGGGTTCAAACGTAATTTCAACCCTTATGCTTAACGTTTCGTCTATAATCGTGTCAATTTGGGGAATAATATTTTGGGACCAACCGTTAACTACGCTTGTGGTCTTAGGACTTATTCTCGTAATCGTTGCAGTATTTTTGTGCTTATATAAGGGGAAAGAGGAAGATAAAAAAGCATCTTTATCTTGGCTAATGTACCTAGCAATAACCTTTTTCGGCAATGCGGGCTGCGGAATAATTATGAAGGAACAGCAAATTGCGTTTAATAATTTGTATTCGCCATTCTTTATGATGACGGCGATAGGCATTTGTACGATAGCGGCATTCTTGATGTTCTATTTTGGCGATAGAAGTGATGCAAAAGAACTCATAAAGAGAGCTTGGTATTTCCCAGTCGTAGAAGGTCTTTGCAACGCTCTTATGAATATGATTTCGCTAATATTATTAACGACTTCACTATCCATAAACGTGCTTTATCCCGTTCGCGGAGTTATAACTTTAATGCTAGTTACCATGTTTTCTGCGCTAATATTTAAGGAACGTATGAAGTGGTGGCAATGGATTGGCGTTGCTGTAGGAATAGCCGCGGTAGGAATTCTATCGATTTAATAAAAGGCTCTGTCCCAAACTCTGACTGATTTTTGGCGGAAAAATGCTGCGAATTACTTCGCGTTTTTCTCGACAACATACCGCTACGGGTATGCTCTCGTGAAACAACACTCGTTCTTCTTGTATTTTCCTCGCCAAAATCAAAAAAGTTTTTATCAGTCATTTTTTGTGACATAGCCTAATAAAAAATGCTCGTTTGCTTAGAAAAATATTATAAAAAACACTTATTGGTAAAAGAAAAACCACGGAATAATCCGTGGTTTTTTTGTGCTGTTTAAGATTAATCTTCAAAGTCTTCAATTTTTCTTGGACCAGACTGTTCGTGTTTAGAATCTTTAAGCGGTTCAAGCTCGTGTTTTTTTGCCTTTGCCAAAGGATTGATTGAATCCTTGTTGTTAAGCTTACGGTATTTGATTGGCGTAGTCCCGTATTTCTGCTTAAAAATCTTGTTTAGATAAGAGAGATTGTCAAGCCCTACGAGATTGCAAATTTGTTGTAGAGAATAGTTTGTGTTCTCTAGATAGTAAGCCGCATGCGAAAGCCGAACGTCTTTCATGTAGTCGGAAATGGTAACGCCAACGTATCTCTTAAATAACCTAGAAATGTAAATGGGGGAATAGCCAAACCTAGAAATGAGAGTATTTACTTTTTTTCCAAGGTTTTCAGGGGTGGAAAGGCTTGCCAAAATCTTCTTTATCACGTCGGGATAAGAAGTGCCCTCGTCACTAGAAGTTAAGGAGTCGTGGAATTTTGACATAAACTTAGCAACTAGCTCTAACGCGATGCACTGTTTTTTCTGAACGTTAGCTTGCTTAGAGAAGTCTGTTAAAATTCTCTCGAACTCCGTTACCTCGGTAATGGAAAGACGCACTTTCTTTTTGTGAAAATTTTCAGTAAGCAATTTTTCGTTCATAAACAGAAGTTGACAAATTCCTTCGAAGAAAGCTCTGTCTATAAGCACGTCGCGCTGAACGGAATTTTTAATGGGTTTGAGTTCGTGGCGTGAGCCGATAGACATAAACCTCAAATCCCCCGCAGATAAAACTTCCGTCTGTTTTTGCGAGGTGTGAGAAACCGCGCCCGAAATCACGTAGAAGAACTCGTAGAAATCGTGCGAGTGGCTGTGCGCCGTGTTATTATACATTATTTGAGTTGAAATATGGGTGTCTTTCAAAATGAAATCATGCCCTTGTAAAGTAATCATCAGCACTATGATACCAGTTTGTGGAAAAAATTCAAGATGAAAATCGAAAGTGGTTTAAATAGCACAAAAATAAGTTAAAATAGACAATTGAAATGACTGTATAAAAACTGTAAAATATCTATGCTATAAGTGTCACTGTGGGGAAAATCTTCAATTTTCGAAAACGAGATTTTCGGCGGTGGCGACGGATAAGCCATATATATGTAATATATATGTTCAAAGTTTAAAGGGGATTTTAAAGTCCAAATTTTGGACTTTTATAAAGACCTCAGACAAATGATTAAATCGCGAAATCTTCAGCGCGTTTAATATCGAGGTGCTATTAAAGCAGTTGTTTCAAAAGAGACTAAGATACGCCTACTTGTTATTTTTGACCAAACTGCTCAAAATAAAACCTCAAAATAATAAAAAAATATTTTTAAGGAGTAACAAGAAAATGAAGAAAAGACTTATTGCTATTGTTATGATGGTAGTGATGACAGTTGCATCAGCGTTTGCCTTTACTGGTTGTAAAGCCGAAGACAAGACTGATAGCAGCAACACCGTTTTGAACGTGCTTACTTTTAAAGCAGGTTACGGAACGACTTACTTAGACGCTATTAAACAAGCTTTCGAAGAAACGTTTAAGGCAGAAGGATATAAGATTAATATCTTGACGCCTAAGACCGACCTTCACGGTTCAATCGTTATTCAGGAAATCTATTCCGGAAGCACCGTTGACGTTTATATCCCTGGTAATATGAATGCCGAAGCAGCGGTTGCAGGTCAGTATAGCGATAAAGGCGATATTATTAGAGACGTAACCAATTCTGTTTTTAATAAGCCTGCAATTAAACTTGACGGAACGGAAGAGAGCCAAACTATCAAAGAAAAACTTTCTTTCTTCTCTGAAGTTTCTGATAAGGTTATAAGTTATGACGGCAAATATTATGGAATTCCTATGACTATCGACGGTGCTGGTCTTGCTATTAACCTCAACGTTTTAGAGGATGCAGGATATACTGAAGATGAAATCCCCGTAACTACTAACGAACTTTACGCTATCGCTGACAATATGATGGCAAACATCTCTCTCGGCGAAGCACCCTTTATCTTCTCTGCACAAGGTAACGGTTACTGCGCAGGCGTTGAACACACTTGGCTTGCTCAGTACGAAGGAATGGGCGGATATAACGAGATTTTAGGTTTTGAAGACGCTGACGGCAATCGTTTGGATTGCGTTGTTCCTAACTGCGACGGCTCTAACTGTAACGGTCACGCTTATGACGTGTTTGAGAAAAACGGTCTTTTAGAAGTTATGGCTGCTTGCTTTGAAATGTACGATCCCTCAAAGCAGACTGTTGGTGGACCTCAAAAAGACTTTAAGGGTGTTCAGGCTGACTTCGTTCTCGGCAAAGCAGCATTCTACGGCGTATCTGCTTGGATGTACAACGAAGAATATCAAACCTATAACGAAGAAATTAAGGACGTAACTTGGGTGCGTATCCCCGTTATCTCTGCATTAGGACCTAAGCTTGACCTCTGTAAGGCAGGTCACGTTGAAAAAACCGGCGAATGTTTCGCTACTTGCGACGCTTGTGACGCACTTCTTTCTAAAATAGTTAAATTGACCGACGCTGGAAAGACTGCTGAAGAAATTCAAACGGAAGTTCCCGCAGCTAATATGGACGATATCGAAAGAATTATGGAAAGCAGATACCTTGTTAAAGGTTCTGCTGGCGGAATGAGTGCTTGGATTAACGCAACCGTATCTGAAGAAAAGCAAGTTCTCGGTGAAAAGTTCTTGAGATTTATTGCAAGTGACGAAGTTGCATCTCTTATCTCTAAGCATACCAACACCGTTAACCCCTGCAACAGAAACGCTATCAGCGACTCTAACCAGAAATGGTTGCAGAATTCATTCTCAATTTTTAACGACGAAAAAACTATTTTCTTTGAGTCTGGTGTAAGAGGATACAGACAGAAGATGGGTGTCGTTAACCTCGTTCCCCTTTACGGTAACGTTATGAGTTACGATTTCTATAACAAGCAAATTACTGCTTACGATAGAGGACAGGGCTACAAGAAGGTTGCTGACAGATCACTCTATACTGAGGCAGCAAAACTTGCTATGTACGGCGGAAAACTTACCCTTCCCGTTAGAGATAACGGCAAACTCGTAGAAGTAGACTTCGATATGGGTGCTTATAATCACGCTAAAAAGAACATTGAAACTGGCGGTTGGAAGATTCCCGAAAAAAAATAATTACTAACGAAAACCTTACCGCCCGAATTTCGGGCGGTTGGGGATAAAAAATAAAGGTGAGAAAATGGCAGATTTATCTAAACTTCAAGAAATTACTAGAAAAAGAAAGTGGTATGAGATAGGACATTATTCTGCTGATGAGAAAAGATATTTCCCCGTAGTATATTTGCTCCTAATCATTCCAGTTCTTCATCTTATCGTATTTTATTTTTACGTTAACTTTTCGTCTTTTGCGCTCGCTTTCACCGATAGGTACGGCGACTTTACTTTGGGAAACTTCGAGGCTTTCTTAACAACCTTTTTCTCGGGTGGAGTTGACTCGCAAGGCGGTGGTAACCCTTCGTTATCTTTAAGAAACAGTTTGATTATTTACTGGATCGGATTTATTGTAGGTAACTCGGTCGGTTTGATAACCACTTATATGCTCACTATGCATATCGCGGGAAGTAAATTCTTCCGTGTTTGCTTGCACGTTCCGGGTCTTATAGGCGGCGTCGTTTCCGTTTCAATTAACCAAGGTCTTTTGGCATACGACGGACCTATTACTCAAGTAATATTTGCATTGTTCGGAAAAGATAACTTTAACTTTGCCGTTCAAGACGGAGGTTTGCTAGCGCACGAATCGACGGCGTTTTTAACACTTCTTATATGGAATCAGTGGGGCGCAATCGGTGGTGGCGGAATGGTTCTAGCCGGTGCGTTTAAGAGAATTCCACAAGAAGTATTTGAGGCTGCTAGCCTTGACGGCTGTGGATTCCTTCGTGAAACTTTCCAAATTGCAGTTCCCTGTGCTTGGCCTACCATTTCAACGAGTTTGATTTTCGGTTTCTGCGGAATGTTTACGGCTGACCTTAACTTCTATCTATATTCCGGAGGGCAGAACGCTCACGGAATGACGAGTATGGGTTCGTATCTATATAGGTATCAAGCACTTATTGCAGGTGCGATAGACGCGGGCGGTAACTACGATTGGTTGTACGGCTACGTTTCTGCGGCTGGTATGATTATAACCGCGATAACCGTTCCCTGTGCGTTCTTGGGAAGATACGTTCTTTCTAAGTTCATTGAAGACGTAAGCTTTTAAGGAGGTGCTGAGATGGCAGAAGTTGTTATTAGAAAACATAGTAGAATCAGATCGGCGCTTGCTAAGTGGAAGGCTAAACCCCTCTACGTTAAGGCTATATTGATCTTCTTCTTTATATTCTTTTGTTGTGAAACGTTCACTAGTTTATTCCCGTTTGCTTGGGTTATAAACAACTCGGTTAAATCGCCCGACCAGTTCGCTAAATTCGGCGCGTCGGCACTAGTTACCGATATTCATCTTGAAAACTTTTTAAGAGTTTTCGATCCCGTTGACGGATTCGTTTCTAACGACGTTAGTTACTTCGGAATGCTCTCTAACTCTATTTGGATAACCTTCGTTTACTTAATCGTTAACATCGGTTCTAGTAGTTTGCTTGCATTCTGTTTGGCAAAATACCGTTTCCCCGGTCATAACCTCCTTTACGGACTTATGATTTTCGTTCAAACCATTCCGATTATCGGTACTGGTGCAGCGGCGTATAAACTACTTACCGCTTTGGGCTTTATTAATAACCCCGCACTTATTTGGATGATTTGGTGTTCTGGTTTTGACTATTCGGCGTTCATTATGTACGGATATTTTAAGGGTATTTCTACCTCATATATGGAGTCTGCGAGAATCGACGGAGCAAACGAGTTCCAGATAATTGGCAAGATAATTCTTCCTCTTGCATTCCCTTGTATGCTTGCTCTTATGATCACTAACTTCGTTGGACAGTGGAATAACTATTCAGTAGTTCAAATTAATCTCCGCGATTTCCCCAACCTTGCTTACGGTTTGTTCACTTATTCTAAGGACATTCTTCACAGCAATAACGATAAGGGAATGTATTACGCGGCACTTATTATCACCGCGCTTCCCGGAATTATTTTGTACTCTTGTTTCCAGAAACTTATCCTTGCCAACCTCACCGTTGGTGGACTTAAAGGCTAATAAACAAACCTTTCCAAGGCGGAAAACCCGCCTTGGAAGAACTCTTTTAACTAGGAGGTTTTTATGAAAAAAACTAGAAAGATTTTAATTTTCGTTCTCTCCGTTATGTTTGCAATAAGCGCGTTTAGTTTCGTCGCTTGTGCACAGAAAAAAGAGGAAATGAAAATTACTACCGTTCCTCCCATCGTTCAACATTGTGTGGGGGAAAGTATTAACCTTTACGACTATATAATCAGAGAGGCTGGTGCTACTTATACCTTCTCCGTTTCTTATAACGGTGGGGAAGCGAAAGCTCTTAATGCTAACGGTTATTATCTCGCTGAAACTGGCGATTATACTTTTACCGTTAACGGCTCTTCCGCTACGAAAGAGGGTAGTGCAACGTTCTCACTCTCAGTCGTAGAAGTTGCACCTACTATTTGGTATAAGACTGCTGAAATTCCTGCTTACTGGCTTGAATATACCATATTATATAAGTTGTTAGACGAAGCTGGTCCTTACACTATGCCTGTTGGCGGTGTTACCACCGAGCTTACGCACGTTTTCGTTTATCCCGCAGAGGACGATACCATAGGTTATAAAGTTGACCTTACCGGTACTCAGTCTTACGTTGAGAAGTTCAATAAAGAAACTCCCGACGATTTAACCAAGATTGAACTTACCGACGATAACATTGACGAACTTGGTTTCTACGTTAACAGAAAGAAACGTGTTGACGACACTTCTCCTATTAAGGCGGATGACGGAAAATACTACGGCGTTAAAGATATGCAGGGTATTTTTATGTACCTCATAGAAGGTCAATACGAATTCCATTACAGATCTTATAACACTGGTGGTGAACAAAAGGCTAAGTTCTACGTTAAGTGTACTGAAAAACTTTTCGAACTCACCGAACTCGAAGGGGCACTCCAGTTCGATAGAGATACCGAAGTGGCTAGTTGGGCTCCCATTGAGGGCGCAGTTCAATATAAGGTTAAACTCCTTAATAAGAACTTCTTTACTACTGACACTTTCTTCGATTGTTCACAGTTAATCACTAATCCTATTATGGATTATACCATAGTCGTTCTTCCTATCGGTGAAAATCCCGAAAAGGCAAACGATTATCTCAACAACTGCAAGATGACCTATGAAACTCCTTACATAGGTAGTGAAGGCGCTGTTCAGAACGCTGATAAGTCTATCACCATTAAGGGTAACAACCCCGTTGGCGGTGACCTTTACGGACATATGGCTGCTGTTGAAAACGAATACTACGCTCTCCGTGGTAACTACGGAATCGGTAACTACATTGACGTTAAGTTTAAGGGCAACAATATGCCTACTATCGTTCTATTTGCCGACGCTATTAACAAGTCTGTTACTTGGCACGGTGGTAGAGGTATCGTAGTTATGAACGGTCTCGTTTCTTATACTGAAGGTGGCGATCTCGTTAAAAGTTACTTGGATAGAACGTATGTTTTCGGACCTAACAGAGTAAACACTCACTTTACTCATAAGCCACTTGCAGCTCTTTCGGGTAATAACACCAACCTTACCCAAAATTATTTAAAGAGCAACTCAAACACCACGTTTACTTATACCGTTGGTACTCGTATTGACTCGAGCGAGATGATTCTTCTCTCGTCAACGCTTAAAAACGCTGATACTGGCGAGGTTATTTCTACTCAAGAATATCCGCTCCACTATCAATACGATGCGTCTAAGTCAATCAAAGACATAAGTCCTACCAGATATTTGACTACTGACGACGTTAACCCTGGTAGCTTCATTCTTTTCGGCGCGTATAAAGAGAACGGTGAAGACACTACTATCCTTTCAGTAAGCGATCCTTATTACGTTGATCCTCGTTCAACCGTGGAAAACGAAGACGGTTCGTTCACCGTAACTTCTTCTAGAGTAGTAGGTACTGATTGGAACGCTCTTAAAACTTCTAACAGTAAGTTTGGTTACGTTCTCCAAGAAGGCAAGTTCGGTGTAAACACTTACGCTGAATACGTTTTCAAGGGCAACAATATGCCTCAAATTCTTCTCTTCGCTGATAAGATTGACGGCAACTTCACGGGTAATGGTGGCGGTAAGGGTATCCTTATCTCTAACGGTATGGTAAGTTATACCGTTGATAAGGACGGAAATTACGTTGCTACTAACGACACTGCTAGTCTTAAGATTTACGGACCTAACAGAATCGCTGGTAAGCCCGCATTCGTTAAAGAGGACAGTGCGTTCTCACAAGATAATTTAAGCAAATCTTCTTCTGCCGAATACAGAATGGTTGTAGGTACGAAGGTTGTTTATGAAGACGTTAACACTTACACTCCCGTTAAGAAGTCTTACATCGGTAAAGACGGATTTATGGAAGAAGTAGTTTACGTCGTTCTCGAACTCTATAACAACAAGACTGGACGTTTAATCGAAAAGATTGAAACTCCCGTTCAGTCAAATGAAAACAATTACGATAAACTCGCTAGAAATAAGTTCGTTACCACTCAGGATATAACTGCTGGTAGCATCGTTGCATTCGCTGGTATTAAGGGCGTTGACGCAACTGGTAAGGCTCTTACCACTACTTTCTTCTGCTCAAAAGCACCTGAAACGATTGCGCCTTCTACCTCTGGTCACGTTCACGACTTTACTAACTACAACAACGACGGAACTTATCACTGGTTCGAATGTACTTGTGGTGCTAAATGCACGAAGGGTACTTGCGTAGGCGGAACTGCAACTTGTAGCGAACTCGCAGTTTGTGACGTTTGTGGCAAGGGTCACGGCGAATTGCTCCCACACGTAGGTGGAACTGCAACTTGTACTGAAAAGGCAGTTTGTACCGCTTGTGGTCAGTCTTACGGATACTTCGGTCACGTATTTAACGCTGAAACGGCTAACGTTCAGTCTAACGACGATTACCACTGGTTCACTTGTGATAAGTGTGGCGTTGTAACCGAGCAGATGGTTCACGTTGGTGGCGAAGCAACTTACGAAGACAGGGCAGAGTGTGAAATTTGTGGCAAACCTCACGGCGATTACAAAGCACCTGAAAGTTCTGATGAAGTTACTCTCGTTAACGTAACTAATACTCAAGGCAACCTCTTTAAGGATAAGAGAACGCTTACTGCTCAAAGCGGTAGTATTACCTTTGATAACGCGCTTGACGATCCTATCTATACTGGTCAGACCGCTGCTATCGTTCTTAACGAACAGTTCACCGATCAGTTCATAAAAGTAAGCTTTACTGCACTTGATACGGTTAACGAAACTGCAACTAACTTCCAAGATGCAATCGGTTTCTCAATCGGCTTTAGAAGACAGACCAGCGACGTGTCAGTTGCTATTAACGATTGGACGATTTCTCCTTGGGCTAACACTAACTACTTCTATATTACCAACACCGCGTCTTACCTCAAAGCGTTCTCTAACGCAACGGGCGCAAAACACGAAATAGAGAATAAATCGTTCAGATCAATCGTTATCGGCGAAAGATATTCGTTGGTATTCGGTATCACCGAAGAACAGAACGGTGACGACGTGTTCCACTTGATGTGGCTCGACGAAAACGATAACGTTCTCGCTTATCGTGTCGCAAGACAAGATTACTTTGATTCTAAGTGGGCGGGCGTTAAGACGTTAGAAGACAGCGGTTACTTCACGATTAACGCGTTTGCCGCTGAAAGAATTACTCTCGATTACGAGATTATCTCTGAAGAAGATTCTCACACCGTTCTCGGAATTCACACCTTTGACATTTACGAGAAGATTGACGAAGTTTACCACTCAATCGAATGTAAGTGTGGCGAGGCTGGAAACAACCAAGTTCATAGTGGTGGAGAAGCAACCGAAACTTCAAGAGCTGTTTGTGATTTCTGTGGCGAAGAATACGGCACGGTTAAACAGCCTATCGCTGAAGACGTTATCGTAACTGGAACTATTAACGAAACGGCTAACGAATTTGACGGAAAAACTGAACTTACTACTGAAAGCGGTAGTTTGACTTTCAGTTCTAAAGTTGATGGACTTAACTGGCAAAAGACTTCCAACATAAACCTCTGCAAGGAATACTCTTCTGAGTTCATTAAGATCGGCTTTACTGCTCTTTGCGACGGTCAAGGTGAACCGCTTGAAGGTGGCAAGATTAACTACAAGGTAGCAGACGCTATGGGCTTCGTAGTTGGCTTTAAGAAGGCTAAAGTTGAAGAGTCTGGAAACCTCGTTCTTTCTGATTGGCTGCTCAAGTTTAATAACGACGCAAACATCGGTTATCTCTATAACAAACCTGCTAACTCTTTTGCTCTCGCAGCGTTTGCTACGAAGTTGAATACTAGTGGAAGCTTCATCGATATGGTTAAAGGAGAACAGTACTACTTAACCGTCGGCGTTGTTGGTCAGGGTGATAACAGCACTATTTACTTGATGCTTTTAGATAGCGACAATCAGATTATGGCTGGTTATAGCGCAACTATGGCACAGTTCAAGGCGCTTAGACCTGACGCAGAGATGCCTGATAAAGGTTACTTTGCAATCGGTAGCTACGCAACTGAAGAAACGACCTTAACTTACGAAATCCTTTCTCCTGCAGAAAGATGTGAACTCTTAGGAATTCACGAATTTAACACTTACGAATACCTCGATAAGCGCGTTCACAAAGTTTCTTGTAGCGTTTGCGGTACGGAAACGGATAACGCAGCACATGTAGGCGGCGAAGCAACCTTAACCGAAAAGGCTGTTTGCGACT
Organism: Clostridia bacterium; assembly: GCA_017414525.1. GTDB lineage: Bacteria > Bacillota > Clostridia > Christensenellales > Borkfalkiaceae > UBA1259. The sequence continues at coordinate 19,722 of JAFQLO010000008.1, forward strand.
TGTGTGGCGAAGAATATGGTAACTTCAAACAACCTATTGCTGAAGACGTTGCAATCTTCAATATGGTTGACGAATACGTTGAGGAATTCGACGGGGGAAGAGAACTTACCACCGAAAGCGGTAAAGTTACCTTCACCGGCACTACTGGCACTAACAGAGACGCTGCAACCATCGTTCTTAAAAAGCAATATGCAAATCAATTCATAAAAGTTGGATTTACTGCACTTTGCGATGGTTCAAGTACGGCTTGCCCTGCAATCTCTTGGGGACTTGACGTAGGCGTTAGAGGCGTTGAAACTACTAGCGCACTTACCAACTGGACCATGGTTGGGTGGACCAACACTAACTATTTCTACTTCTGTAAAGACGGTGCAAACCGCAGCCACTTCGGTGGAATCGGTACTAGAACCGGTAGCACAGACTTTAGAAGTGTTAAGGAAGGACAACAGTACTATATCGTTGCGGGTATGACTGGTACTGGTGAAAACGCAGTATTCCACTGGATGTGGCTTGACGCAAACGATAACGTACTTAGAACTAGCACGATTACCGCTGCTGAAATGGCAGCAAAACACCCCGCAGGTGTGATTGAAGATACTGGATACTTCACTATTCACAGTTCTGCTACCGTTGAAAGAACTATTACTTACGAAGTTCTCTCTGACGTGGAAAGATGCGAACTCTTCGGCGTTCACGTCTTTGGTGAATACACTTTGGTTGACAAGGAAAATCACCAAGCAACCTGTAAAGACTGCGGTGAAAAATTTGGCGATCTTATCGCTCACGAAGGTGGCACTGCTGATTGTGATACCAAAGCAATCTGTGAAGTTTGTGGCGAAGAATACGGTGAATTCGAACATAAGTTAGATGGCGAAGATTCAATTCAGAGCAATGCTGATTACCACTGGTTCACTTGTGGGCTCTGCGGAGAACCGTCAGAACAAATCAAGCACTTTGGTGGCGAGGCAACTTACGAAGAACAAGCAAAATGTGAAGTTTGCGGTCAGCCTCACGGCGAATATAAACTCTTCGAGGGTAGTGAAGACGTTGAGCTTCTAAATGTAACTAATCTTAAACTCGACCTCTTTGACGGTAAGAGAACTCCGAACTTAGAAAGCGGTAAGATTACCGTTAACGCAACCACTCCTAGTGAACTTAACTGGCAGAACACCGCAGTAGTTGGATTAAAGAAACAGTATACCGATGAATTCATTAAGATCGGATTTACCGCACTTTCTGGCGATGGCTCGAAAGTTAACCTCTACGACGCGATGGGCTTTGCAGTAGGCTTTAGAAGAACTGCTCTTGCGGCTAACCCCGTTCTTTCAGACTGGATGTTTAAGCCAAATAACGACACTAACTACGGCTACTTCTATAACAGAGCGGCTAATGCATTTGCTTACGGACACGGTGGCGTTGCGATGGGTGCTATGGCTAACCTTAAACTCGTTAAGGGTCAGCAGTACTATTTCGTACTCGGCGTAACTGGAACTGCTCCTGAAGCAGGCGTAGAAGATACTAGAGTAATGTACGCAATGTGGCTTGACGCTAACAACGCTTTAATTGGCGGTTTCAACGTTCCGATGAAGAAGTTCTTAACCGTTAGACCTAGTGGTTCAATGAGTGATAGTGGTTATTACACCATTCACGCTTACATTGACGGAGTAACCCTTTCTTATGAAGTACTTTCCGCAAAAGAAAGATGTGAACTTTTAGGAATTCACGACTATGCAACTTACGCTTTCGTTGACGACACCTATCACGCACTTTCTTGTGACTGTGGCGCAAACAAGGGCAACGAAACGCATCAAGGCGGAGAAGCAACCTTTACCGAAAAGGCAGTTTGCGATTTCTGCAAACAGCCTTACGGAACGGTAAAACAAGCGATTGCGGACGACGTTACGCTCATCAATATGACCAACGTTACCGCTATCCCCGCAGCAGGTAAAGAAGTTATCGATACCCAAGAAGGTACGATTAAGTTCACTTCAACGCTTGCAAGTAGCGGTTGGGGTAGCGAAAATGCAACCGTAGTATTACAGAAACAATATACTAGCGAATTCATCAAAGTGGGCTTTACCGCCCGCTCTGGTGATGGCACCGCTCTTAACGGCTATTCAGCAATGGGCTTTGGCGTTGGTTTTAGAAAGGCAGCAGTTAACTCAATAGCAACCAGTACTGACTGGTGTGTAGTTGGTTCTGACTCAGGTACTTACTGCGTATTCTACGGCAATAAAGCGGCTAACGCATTCCACGATGGACATGGACCTACACGTCACGGCACAAAAACCAACTTGAAGTTTGTTGAAGGTCAGAAGTATTACTTCGTAGTAGGCGTTGCAGGAACTGTTGATGGAACTACTGATAACAGAACTATGTACGCCATTTGGCTTGATGCAAACGATAACTTGATTGCAGGATTCTCCGTACCAATGACTAAGTTCGTTTCTGTAAGAGCAGATGCAACGATGCCAGAGAGCGGATACTTCTCAATTAACGCTTTTGCAGTTAATGAAGAAATGACACTTTCCTATGAAATAATCGATGCGGCAACAGCACTCGGTTACGTAGGCAAATAAGGACAGGAGGGCATTATAAATGAAAAAACGTTTTACAAAAATATTAACATTAGCGATGTCTTCAATAATGGCGGTTGGCACACTCTTCGGATGTGCCACCGAGCAAACGGGAAGAATAGTTAGTGCAACTCTTCCCGAGGGATATTTCTTCCCAGAATATACCATTGAGCAGTCGGGCAAAACTTACGAAACGTTTGCTTACGGCGCGTCAAGAAACCCGTATTTAACGTTTGACGGTGAACAAAGAGAGTTCGTTGATACTACTTCTGTTGAGTATATGCAAACTTATAAGGACGCAGGATTCACCGTTTACTTCTCGACATTCTCGGAAAGTGCTGATATAATGAGCGTTCTTGATAACGCAGAAAAGGTTGGCTTGAAAGTTCTAGTAACTGACTTCTGGATTCTTGATGCGGTAGGCACTGACGGAAAACTCGTTGACGAGAACAACGACGGAACTAAGAGCAGAGATTATAGAACGAAAGAAGAATTGCAAGAAGCCGTTAGAGTGCAGATTGAAGAGTGGTGTTCACACCCTGCATTCTTTGGACTTAACATGCGTGACGAGCCGATAATTGACTTCCATGAAGACTACGGCGACTTGTATAAAGCAATTCGTGCGATTGAACCCACGCTCAAAAAAGCAGACGGAACGTTCTATAAACCTGGTGAACTTTATCTCCACGTTAATATGTTGCCTCTCGGCATCAACGTTGGAACGAGTTACTATAAGGAATACGAAACACTTGGCGAAGCGTATGATAAATACGTAAGAAATATGTTCGAAGTTTCTGGCGCTGACAGACTTTCAGTGGATATTTACGAATTCAGAAGAGACGGCGTGTTCCCTGGCTTCTTCCCGACCATGCAGATGTTCGCAAACGCTTGTAGGGACTATAAAGCAGGATTCACTTACGTTCAGCAATCGTTCAACACTTTCTCTGGAACAACCGAATCTTACGGCAGAGTAACGAGAGCGGAAATGATGAGTGAAACTTACACTGCAATCGGCTTAGGTGCAACCCACCTTTCGTACTATACTTACACACCGTATGCAGAACAATCAGTAGCAGGTACGCACACCATTCACCACTTCTTGGATTTTGAGGGCAAACCCACCAACGTTTATTACTACGGTCAGGCTGCAATGAAAGAAGCAAGATTCTTGGCTGATTACGTGTTTAACTTTGATTATCAAGGTTGTAACTTCGTAACCAACCCCGATCCCGACTCAATGACGTTTGGTATCGGTGCATATCTCACTAGCCGTGGTGATAGCGTAACTGGTACTAGTGCTCAGTTTGACAGAACTTACGAGTTCGAAAAGATTAAGAACGAGGACATCGTTATCGATAACGATATACTTTTGGTCAGCGAACTCAAAGATTCAAAGAACGATTTGTATATGTACATGTTCCAGAACGTATTGAACCCCTCTGACGAGAAGATCGGTAGGGTAGACGTAAACGTAAGCGTTGACTTCGGAACGGAATACGACTGGGTAGCAGAAATCGGTGGCGGAATGGTTAACTACGTTAAACTTGATAAAGGCGTATACACCGCATCACTCGGTGCAGGCTATGCAAACTTCGTAGTACCCCTAGCAAAAGCAAACTAATAAAAAAAGACCTTGAAGTTATCGGGTGACCGATAACTTCGGGGCAAACTTTTAAGGGAAAAAGTTAATGCCTTAAAAGACGTAACAATGGAAAAAGCGTGGACTCTCATAACCACGGAATATATCGGCGAGTTGCCGAAATACAAAAATAAAGGAGAAAAAAATATGAGAAAAATTTACGAACAGGCAGAGATGGAGATTCTTTATTTTGAATCTTCAGACGTAATGGACGTATCTGCGCCGACTGGTTCTAACTTTGACGGCACGATAGAGGACTGTTACGGAGACCAGTTGTAAGGAGGTGGCAGAGAGTATGAATAAGACTATTAAAACAAAATTGATTTCACTTTTTGCTGTTCTTCTTTCAATATGTATGCTTTTCAGTGTGGCTAGCATGGTAACGACAACGGCAAAAGCAGAAGGCACGACCACCGCAGCAACTTTGGTTGAAGGTGCAGCTGTTAGAGTTAATAGTGCTGAATCTTCAGGTTTGAAGTTTAAGGCTTCAATCGATAAGGCTCAGTACAACGCTCTTTATAACCAAGCTGGTGGCAAACTTAAAGCAGGTATGATCATCGTTCCGACTGATTATATCACCGCTGCAAACGGTTACACGTTTAACGCATTTGCTGCTGCTGGCAAAACGGTAGCATCAAACACCATCGCAGAGTTTAAGAATGCAAGCGAAAGCACTTACGAGTTCACGATGAGTATTATTAATCTCAAACTCGCTAACTACGACAGAGATTTTGAAGCAATCGTTTACTTGGAGAGTGAAGTTGCTCTTGACGGTTTCGTTGCTTACGGCGACAAGTATTATGCTTACGCTGAAAGAAATGAATCTTACGCAAGAAACATTTATGAAGTTGCTAAAGGCGTTTATAACGACAGAGCAGACGCTCAAGACGACGTTAAGTACATCTATCCTGTTGACGGCAAGTACGCAACTTTGGATACTGACGGCTTAGCAATCGCTAAAACCTTTATCGACGGCGTAACTGAAATTGTTCTTGATAACGGTAAACCCGCTGCATATTCAAGTGAATACTACGCAGCAAAGGACAGCGTTTTAACTAACGACACTGAGGCTTATCTCTTGGGCGAACACAAAAACGTTGTTTATAAGGGCGAAAGCATTTCTTCTTATCCCTTCACCGCTGACGGTATAGCTATTAAACAGATGTATACCGCTAGAGCAACCTATGCTAACGGTGAGTATACTACCGCTGGTTATGCAATTGGTGCTCTTCTTTGGTCAGCGGGTAATGCTGGTAATGGAACTTATGGCTACGTAGCATTTGACGGAGAATATGGTCCTAGCACTTACGTTGAATTTACTTTCACTGGTAATAATATGCCTAACGTTATTCTCTATGCAGATGACGTAACTGATGGTAATATGACTCACAATTCAGGTGGTAAGGGTATTGCCATGATCAACGGTATATCTTATGACGGTACAGCTTCTACTGGTAGAACTACTGACTTAGAAGTTTGGGCACCATATAGATGGAATGGACACTACGTAGGATACAATTCATATAGATATTACGGTGATTCAAAAGTTCCTATGATGAAATATTTTATCAACAATCCTACGACTGAATTCAGATACGTTGTTGGTACTTATATCGTTAAGGAAGACGTTCATAACGCTTCTGGCGTTGTTTATGGCGCGGAAGAGGAGAAGGACGGCGTATTAGAAGAAGTTATCTATCTTGATATGGCTATTTATAATAATAGCACTGGAGCGTCTTTATATACTCTTAAAACTCCCCTTTGGGCTAAAAACACCACCTCTTCTACTGCAACAACAGATCGTGTAACTACAGAAGATTTGTCAAGTGGCGCAATTATGGCGTTCTCAGCTTTGAAGGGTGCTGATGCGACTACTGGTGACGTTCTTAACACCACCTTTAAGGTAACCAAAGCTCCTTATCACGTTCATAATTTCAATTCTGAAATTAAGAGCGATGCAACTCACCACTGGTATGAATGTGCTTGTGGCGAAGTTGGCGAAAAGGCTGAACACTTGGGCGGAACTGCAACTCACACCGAAAAGGCAAAATGTGAAGTTTGTGGAACTGCTTACGGCGACCTCAAACCCGCTTGGGAAGTAGACGACGTAGCACTCGTTCAAATGACTAACCAGTCTGCTGCACAGGTTATCACTGCTGATAAAGGTACTATTACCTTTACTGGTTCACAAGAAACTCCTTCACAGACTAACGCATCTTCTATCGTTCTTAAGAAACAGTATACTACTGAATTCGTTAGGGTAGGATTCACTGCACTTGCAGATTATGTAAGAGAAGGCACTGTAACCAACTTGAACTCCGTTCTCGGACTCAACGTTGAATATAGAACTTCAAGCGAAACTAGTAAGAGTGGTGTTGACAGTTGGGGCTTTGATATTATGAATACCACCAACTACTTCCGTTTGTATCCTGTTCATAGCGGACACTACGGTGGATATGCTTCAGATAGAACAGTTGCTAAGGCATTCGTTGCTGGCGAACAGTATTACTTAATTGCTGGTATCGATAGCAATAACACCTTATATTTCTATATTCTTGATGAAGACAACACCGTTATGGCTAAGTCTACTATGGACGAAGCAGCGTTAATTGCAGCTGGAACTCATGCAACTAATAAAACTCTTGATTATTCAATGCCTGAATCAGGTTACTGGACTATCAACAGCTGGGCAACCTCAGAGAGAACCCTTTCTTGGGAAACCATTTCTGAAACTCAAGCAATGTACTACATTAACGGCGGAAAGGGTGTTGAAGGTCTTGCTGTTAGCGGCAACACCGCAAGCTGGACTGCTTATAACGGCGCAACCTCTTATAAGGTAAAAGTTGATAACGGCGAATGGACTGACGTTGGTAACGTAACCTCTTACGCTATTGCTAACCTCGCCGCATTTGACACTTATAGCGTAACTGTTAAGGCTGTATGCTCAGGCTTTGAAACTAAAGAAACCGCAACTCAATTTACTTACGTTCCTAGTGGAATTACCCTTGCTAACGTTGATAGTATTAAGGCTGATGGAAACGCAACTGCAACTAGTGGAAAGGTAACTGTAACGGCTGATACTGCATCTGCAATCGGTTTTGCTGCAGACGCTACCGACTTTATTAAAGTTAAATTTGCCGCAACTGGCGCTGCTGTTGAAGCAATGTCAATAAACTTCCGTCAAGCAAGCGTTGCTGCAAACTGGCAGAGTGGTTGGGGTATAGTACCTAACGGAACGCACGGAATGATGCTTAATTACGGCGGTAATAACTATATGAACCGTATCAATAGTTACGGCTTATATACTAGCGTTATCGGTGGAAACGGTATAGAAGCAAAGAGTGACTTTACCGAAGGCAACGAGTATGCTTATATGTTTGGTATTACTGGAACTGGTACTGATAAAGTATTGCACTTTATGATTATCGACGAAACAAATGCAGTAGTTATGAGATATGTAACTTGGACTTGGGCTCAGATATCTGAGTATAGAGACACTGCCTTCTCTGGCTGGACCCTCGTTGATATTGCTGAAAGTGGTTCGTTTGTATTCAACTTTACTGGTGCTGTAAACGATATGACTATTTCTTATGAAATCATCGAAGCTGCTGACGTATTTAAGAACGCTAACTACGGCGCAATCGCTAACGTAGCTGCTAACGGTGCAACCGTTTCTTGGGATGCTGTTGCTAACGCAACTAACTATTTAGTAAGCGTAAACGGCGGCGCTTATGAAACTGTTAACACCAACTCTTATACTATTGCTAACCCCGTATCTTTCGCTAACTACGAAGTTGAAATTAAGGCAAATATGGGTTACTACGCAGCAACTGGTTCTTTGAACTTTGTTTATACTCCCGCTGGCGTTAAATTGGTTAATATAGATACCATAGCTGCTAACGGTGCTGTTTCTGCTACTAGTGGTAGCGTAACGTTTGCTGATAAAGGAACTGGTACTCAAAATTCTTCAACGATTGCCGTTAAAGCAGAAAATGCAACAGATTTCTTAAAAGTTAAGTTTACCGCTCTTTCAACTCCTGTTCGTGGTGGCTTACAGGCTGCTACCGCACTTTGGTTTGGTCTTAGAAGAACTGAGGCTCAGATCACGATAAACGGAAACGAAGCAAACTCTTGGAACGCTGGTCCTAGAACAGACACAAACGACTTCTGTGCATATTATGGTAGTAATGTTAGTTACTTCCATGCGACTGGAAACACCAAAGAAATGCCGACTTGGTACTGGAATGGTGGTATTACCGAAGGTGACACTTGCTACTATTTGATCGGTGTAACTTCTGAAGGCGAGATTAAGCTCGTGCTCGTTAACGAAACCACGAATAAGCTTCTTTGCAGAGGTACTGTTGGTGCAGATAACGCAACCAATCTTGCTGCTGATGGTTACTTCACTATCCACAGCTTCTCTAACGCAGAAAGAACTCTTTCTTGGGAGATCGTTTCTGAAGCATCAGTTGCTGATTATCTCGGCTAATCTTTAGATTTCTAATCTAACAGATTAAAACTTAAAACATTAAAGGCAATTCTTCGGAATTGCCTTTTTGTTACTTTAAATTAAAAAGTTAAATAATTAAAAAAAGTAAAAATAAAACAAAAACAAGTTATTATTGCACATTGACATTAACAATCGTCAGTGTTAAACTATTGATAATGATATTATTGTGAGGACTTTGGTTATGAACGATAAGTTTATGGTTTACGGCTACAACTCGCCCACGGACGGCAAGTTTTATATTAACGATTTTGAATATTCTTACGGCGAAGATTACCGCTCGGTTAAGCGTTATAAAGAGTATACTAACGCGGGCTTTAACGTATTACTTCTTCAGCACAAGAACGAATACCACGGCGAAGAGTGGGAGACCTGTTCTACCAAAAAGTGTATGGAAGAGGCTTATAAGGCGGGTATTGATAAAATCGTTTTGGGTGATACTCGCTTAAAGGATATGTGCATTGACGAAAACCTTTTGGGGGAGAACGGTACTTATAAGACGGAGGCTGAACTCTTAAAGGCTATTGAAGACTGCACTAAGCCTTACCGCGATATGCCTGGTTTTTACGGTATTCAACTTTACGACGAACCCAGATGGACTAAATTACATAGTTATGCGCTCGTCGGTAAGGGGCTCAAAAAACTTTATCCGAATATTTATTTACAATGCAATCTTTTGCCTTACTGCGGTATTGACCTTATCGCTGCGGAAACTACCGACGATTACTCGGGTTATAAAAAGTATCTTGACGACTGGCTAACGATGACGAACCTTGGCAATCTCACTTTTGACGAATATTTCTTCCGTAAAGATTATTTGCAGGGTTCAGAAGGCGGTTCGTTTATGACTTATATGCTCGCTGCAGAGGCGTGCAAAAAGCACAATGCGGTTATGGGGGCAACGCTTCAGTCTTTTGCGTGTATGTCGCACGCGGGGCTTCATCACCGTCACGTCACCGAGCCTGATATGTATTTCCAGTGCAATATGGCTATGGGTTTTGGTGCGAGAGAAATTGCTTTCTTCACCTATATGACAAAAATCAAGTTTACTTTACATAAAGAAAGCAAAGGGGCAAACGACTCTCTTGACGGCGGTGCGTGGATTAATCACGACGGTTCTAGAACTAGACTTTATTACTTTGGTAAAAAAGTTTTAGCCGAGATGCAAAACTTTGCGCCCACGCTCTTTAAGTATAAATATAACAACTACTGGATGAGTTTCCCCAAGGGCGTTAAGCATACTGACGTAATTGACACTCGCCGTATCGTTGAACCTCATTATATCGACGAGTCTTGTGATATTAAAGTTAAAAACTCAACTGGCGTAGTGATGGTTACCGAGCAAATCAAGGTTGACGGCTCTAAAGGGCGTTTGTTTATGGTTGAGAACGTTACCAATCTTAAATATCAGCTTGAGGGTGAAGTTCAGAGAGTTACCATCGATCTTGGCGCGCTCGCTGACGGTGCTAAGTTCTATTATAGAGGTAAGGAAGTTAAGAAGAACGTTAAAAACGGCGTTTTAAGACTAGTGCTTAAAAACGGCGACGCGCTCTTTATTGAAACTAAATAAACTGGATTATCGAGGCTATTATGAAAGATCAATTTATGGTTTACGGATATTGTTCTCCAACGAATGGTGTGTTCAACATCAACGGCTGTAATTACAGTTACGGCGAAGATTTTCGCTCGGTTAAACGTTATAAAGAACACAAGAACGCAGGTTTTAACGTGCTTTTGTTGCAGGGCGGTAACGGTTATCACGGTGGTGACTGGGAAACTAGCGGCGGTAAAATTTGTATGGAGGCAGGCTACAAGGCAGGTTACGACAAAATTATTATTGACGACGGTAGGCTTAAAGCAATGTGTGTGGACGATGAACTTATCGGTGGCACATATAAAGACGAAGACGAACTTTTAAGAGTCATTGAAGAGTACACTAAACCTTACCGCGATATGCCTGGGTTTTACGGCGTTCAACTTTACGATGAACCTAGATGGGCAAAATTAAAAAGTTACGCGGCAGTTGTTAGAGCACTCAAAAAACTTTATCCTAATATTTATTTACAATGCAACCTTTTGCCTTACTGTGGTATTGACCTTATCGCTGCGGAAACTACCGACGATTACGACGGCTATAAAAAATATCTCGACGAGTGGTTGACAACCTCGGGATCTGGAAACGTTACCGTTGACGAATATTTCTTCCGCCGTGATTATCTTATGGGAAGCGAAGGTGCTGCGTTCAACACGTTCATTATTGCGGCAGAGGCGTGCAAAAAACATAACGCCACTTTAGGCTTGGTTATTCAGTCTTTTGCGTGTATGTCGCACGCGGGGCTTCATCATCGCCACGTCACCGAGCCCGATATGTATTTTCAAACTAACCTTGCTATGGGTTTTGGTGCTAGGGAGATAGGGTTCTTTACTTATATGACTAAAACCTCGTTCATCTTGAACGCGCAAAGCAGTATTGCAAACGATTCTGTTGACGGCGGTGCGTGGATTAATCATGACGGCTCTAGAACTAGACTTTATTACTTTGGCAAAAAAGTATTAAAAGAGATGCAAAACTTTGCGCCTACGCTCTTTAAGTATAAATATAACAACTGCTGGTTCTCATTTCCAAAGGGCGTTAAGCATACGGACGTGCTTGATACTCGCCGTATCGTTAACCCTAATTATATGGACGAAACTTGCCCGATAAAGGTTAAAAACTCAACTGGCGTCGTTATCGTTACTGAGCAGGTCGCAAAAGAGGGTAGTGGTAAAATTTTTATGGTTGAGAACGTTACCAACCTTAAATATCAACTTGAGGGCAAAGTTCAGAGAGTTACCATCGATCTCGGCGCGCTCGCTGACGGTGCGAAGTTCTATTATAGAGGCAAGGAAGTTAAGAAGAACGTTAAAAACGGCGTTTTAAGACTAGTGATTAAAAACGGCGACGCGCTCTTTATTGAAACTAAATAGATTTTTCGAGTTACTATTTCTCTTCTTTAGTCGGGTGTGCGATTTTCGCGCACTCGACTATTTTTTATTTATCTTTTTATTTGCTTTGACAAACGCCTCAGTTTGTGTTATTATTTTTCTATAAAATACTATCTTAGGAGTATATAATGGATTACAAAAAATTGCAGAATGGCAGCGACATTCGTGGCGTTGCGTTAGAGGGTATTGAAGGGCAAAGCGTAAACCTTACCGAAGAGGTTTGCCGTAACATCGGTAGAGGTTTTGCTTTGTGGCTTATTAAAAAGACTGGCAAAAAGGTTAACCGCGTTGCAGTTGGTAGAGATTCTCGTCTTTCCGGCGAAAAACTTTGCGGTTGGATTTGCTCTGCTATGGTTGAGGTTGGACTTATCGTTACCGATTTTAAGATGGCGTCAACTCCCGCTATGTTTATGTCAACCGTAACCAAGGGCTACGAGTTTGACGGCTCGGTTATGATCACCGCTTCACATCTTCCTTTCAACCGCAACGGCTTTAAGTTCTTCACCGCAGAGGGTGGGCTCGAAAAGGGCGATATTAAAGAAATTTTGGAGTACGCTGAAAGTGACCAAAAAACTAATCTTCCCGCTGGCGAACTTAAAGACGGGGAGTTTATGGACACCTATTCAAAAATTCTCGCTGATAAAATTCGCGCGGCAACGGGCGAAGATAAACCCCTTGCAGGCTTTAAGATCGTCGTTGACGCTGGTAACGGTGCAGGCGGTTTCTACGTTGATAAGGTGTTAAAACCTTTGGGTGCTATTACCGACGGTAGTCGCTATTTAGAGCCCGATGGAAGTTTCCCTAATCACATTCCCAACCCCGAGAATAAAGAGGCTATGGAGAGCATTACCGAAGCTGTAAAGGAAACTGGCGCAGACCTTGGTATAATCTTCGATACCGACGTTGACCGTGCCGGTGCGGTTTTATCTGACGGAAGCGAACTTAACCGTAACCGTATTATTGCTATGCTTGCAGCTATTCTTCTCCGTGAACACCCTGGTACTACTATCGTTACCGACTCTATCACTTCAACTGGGCTTGCTAAGTTCATTGAAGAAAAAGGTGGCGTTCATCACAGATTTAAGAGGGGTTATAGAAACGTTATCAACGAATCTATCCGCCTCAACGGTTTGGGTCAAGATAGCCAACTTGCTATTGAAACTTCTGGTCACGGCGCGTTTAAGGAAAACTTTTTCTTGGACGACGGCGCGTATATCGTAACTAAACTCCTTATCGAACTTGCAAGAGGTAAGAAAGAGGGTTATACTTTAGAATCTCTTATCGCATCGCTTGAAGAACCCAAGGAGAGCGTAGAGTTTAGAATGAACATTCTTCTTGACGAATTTAAGCCTTACGGTCAGCAGGTTATTGACGACCTTAACGCCTACGCTGCGGGTAAGGACGGTTGGTCACTCGCACCCAACAATTTCGAGGGCGTAAGAGTAAATTTGGACGCTAAACACGGCAACGGTTGGTTCTTGCTCCGCTTATCCTTGCACGACCCGTTGCTCCCCTTAAACATTGAATCAAACGACGAGGGCGGTGCAAAGATTATTGCAAGCGAACTTGCAGAATTTATCGCAAAATACGACAAACTCGATGCAAAAGCATTGATTGATTTTACTAAATAAAATAGTTAAAAACAAAACACCCCGCTAAGGAAATCCTTAGCGGGGTGTTCTTTTATTGTTTTAATTTATTTGTGATGGTGCGTTTTGATAAAGCCTACGGCTTTTGCAACTTCCATTACGAGAATGGGGAGGAGCGAAAGACCGAGTCCGATTAAATACATCCACCACTGAAGTGAAATCATTCCAAATACGTTTACTACACCGGGAACGAATAGAACGAACGCGGTAAGTGCCGTACAAGCAAGGAGCGAAAGGTTCATAGTCTTGTTTGAGAAGAAACCAACCTTAAAGAGTGAGTGCGAAGAACGCATATTAAGTGCTTGAACGAGCTGGCTCATTGCAAGGACCATAAACGCCATCGTGCTCCCAGCCTCGTGGTTGAGAAGTCCAGTAGTTGGATCTTTCATTAAAACTGACGCCAAGATATAACCCGTTAGAGTGGTAATAGTTAGAAGTATACCGTTAAGTCCTATCTTTACGCCAAGGCCGTGAGCAAATAAACTTTCGTTCTTTGATTTAGGTTTATGGAACATAATGTCCTTTTCAACCGCTTCCATACCCAGCGCGACGGCGGGGAGGGAGTCTGTAACGAGGTTAATCCAAAGAAGTTGGATAGGGATAAAGGGGTTTCCAAGCCCTGCAATAGAGCCTAGAATTACCGTTGAGATAAATACTACCAAAACTTCCGCTAGGTTAGTTGAGAGCAAGAATCCAACGACCTTTTTAATGTTTTCAAATATGCCTCTGCCTTCTTTAACCGCTTCAACGATAGTTGCAAAGTTATCGTCGGTAAGAGTCATATCTGCTGCGCCTTTAGCAACGTCTGTACCAGTAATACCCATTGCGCAACCGATATCCGCTGCTTTTAGTGCGGGAGCGTCGTTTACGCCGTCACCAGTCATTGATACGACTTCGCCTTTCTTCTGCCAAGCTTTTACGATTCTAATCTTGTTTTCGGGAGAAACTCTTGCGTAAACGGAGATGTTTCTTACCTCTCTATCAAGTTCTTCATCGCTCATTTCGTCAAGTTCAGCGCCAGTAATCGCTTTGTCGCCGTCTAAAAATATTCCGAGTTCTTTCGCGATTGCAGTTGCCGTTATAATGTGGTCACCAGTAATCATTACGGGTTTAATGCCCGCTTGACGACAGGTTGCAACGGCTACTTTACATTCAGGTCTTGGCGGGTCAATCATACCGACTAAGCCGACGAAGGTAAGTTCGTTTTCAAGTTCTTCAAACGAGGGGTTAGCGGGAACTTCGTCTAGTTCTTTATAGGCAACAGCCAAAACACGGAGGGCGTTTGAACTCATCTCGTCACAAGCGGTTTTTGCCTTTTCTATATCGCCCTTAACCGTTCTCTTTGCGATAACGTCGAACGCGCCCTTAACGATTGCTATGGGCTTACCGTTAACCATATTGATAGTGGTCATAAGTTTTCTATCTGAGTCAAAGGGAAGTTCGCCGACTCTGGGGCTTGCCGCGTTAAGTTGGTCTTGAACGCCGCCAGCTTTATGCGCAGCTAAAACGATTGCCGTTTCGGTGGGATCGCCTAAATGCTTTTCCGCACCGTCCTCAAATACTACTTTACCGTCCGAGCAGAGGCTACCGTAACAAAGCATCTTATAAGTTTCACCCTCGGCACTTCCGTTAAAGTCGGTAATCTCTCCGCCGTCAACGTAAGTTTTAACGAGAGTCATTCTGTTTTGGGTAAGAGTACCAGTTTTATCAGAGCAAATAACCGACGAACTGCCGAGCGTTTCAACTGCGGGAAGTCTTCTTATTATAGCGTTTCTCTTTACCATACGCTGAACGCCGATAGATAAAACTATGGTAACTACTGCGGGTAAGCCCTCAGGTATTGCGGAAACTGCTAGGGAGATAGCAGACATAAACGAGCCGATTATGTTGGTAAAATCAAGTCCGTCTCTAACTAGTTGAACGATGAACATAACGCCACAAATAGCGAGAACGAGAATACCTAGCATACTGCCGAGCTTTGCAAGTTTTTCTTGGAGGGGAGTTTTGGTTTCTTCTTCGTTTGCCAAAATTCCTGCGATTTTACCCATTTCGGTGTTCATACCGATAGCGGTTACTACTGCGAGCGCAGTACCGTAAGTAATAGAGCAACCAGAGAAAACCATATTCGTTCTATCACCGATAGGCGCTTTTTCTTTTATAACTGCATCAGCGAACTTTTCAGAGGGAACTGATTCACCGGTAAGTGCAGATTCTTCCGACTTTAAGTTTACGCTTTTAAGAAGTCTTGCGTCAGCGGGGACGAAGTCGCCTGCTTCAAGTTTAATTATATCGCCGGGAACGAGTTCTGACGACATAATAATCTTTTCTACGCCGTTACGGATAACCCTAGCGTGTGGGGCAGACATATTTTTTAAGGCGTCTAGCGCTTTTTCCGCTTTGCTTTCTTGAACCACGCCCATACTCGCGTTGATTAGAACGATTGCAAGAATTAAGAAGGGTTCTATCATTTCAACTGGATCAAAGCCGTGGGTTACGCCGTCGTAAATTGCTACGCCGAGCGAGATAGCGGCTGCGATGAGAAGAATAATAATCATCGCGTCTTTGAACTGGTTAAAGAACCGTTCTAAAAAGGTCTTTTTTTTCTTTTCTTCGAGTTTGTTGAGTCCGTGTTTTTCTCTTAACGCTAAGACTTTTTCGTCGGTAAGACCGAGCGAAGAGTCAGTTTCTAGAGCCTTCAACACTTCTTCACTACTAGTTGAATGTGCAATCAAAATAAAACCTCCTAAAAATATATAATGTTTATAATTGGAATTATTATAGCAGATAAAAATCGTTTTGTCTTGTAAAAATATGTATTTTTTTAAAACTCAACAATATTTGATTTTTTTCCTTGCCTTTTAGAAACTTACTCGTTGACAAAACTTGCGCTTTTTGTTATACTAAATCAAATGCTAAAAGGAGGTAACGAGGTGAAAAAAAGGATTGGTTTTATCAGAAGAGATAGAACTATTATTTCTGAAAAAGTTAAAGAGGCTTTTTCTTCCGTTTTACCTATTACGGTAATAGTCTTAATATTATGTTTCACCATCGTTCCTATCGAGAGCGGGGTTTTTCTCGCTTTCATTTTGGGTGCACTTTTGGTTATCGTTGGAATGGGGCTATTTACTCTAGGTGCTGATACCGCGATGACGCCTATCGGTGAGTACGTGGGTACTACCGTTATGAGTTCTAAAAAACTATGGATTATTGCTCCCGTATGCTTTATCGTTGGCGTACTTATAACCATTTCTGAACCCGACCTTCAAGTGCTCGCAAACCAACTTTCCCAAACGATTGATAACTGGACGCTAATTCTCGCCGTAGGCGTGGGTGTGGGCGTGTTTTTGGTTATTGCTTTTTTGCGTATAGTATTAAAAATAAAACTTTCCTACCTTTTAATTGGTTCGTATATTGCTGTGTTTACCTTATCGTTTTTCGTTCCGGAAACCTTCGTTCCGTTAGCGTTTGATGCGGGCGGAGTTACTACTGGGCCGATGAGCGTTCCCTTTATTATTGCTATCGGTGTGGGCGTTGCGGCAATGCGCAGCGACAAAGGCGCGGAAACCGACGGCTTTGGATTGACTGCTCTTTGCTCGGTTGGACCTATTCTTGCAGTTATGATTTTGGGGATAATTTTTCAGCCTGAAAGTATAGTTCCCCCGAAAAACGATCCTATTAACGTACCCGATTCGAGAGCGCTTTTAAGCGCGTTTGGAAGTGCTCTCCCGCACTATATGCAAGAGGTGGGTATCGCACTTTTACCGATAGTAGCGTTCTTTTTGGTGTTTAGATTTTTTGGGCAAAAGATTTCTAAGCACGATTTTATAAGAATTTTAATCGGTGTGCTATATACTTACGTGGGGTTAGTGCTCTTCCTCCTTGGTGTAAACGTAGGATTCTTGCCAGTCGGCAGTTATTTGGGGGCGGCGATAGGTAATCTCGATTATAACTGGATTATTATTCCTATCGGTATGGTTATAGGTTACTTTGTCGTAGCAGCAGAACCCGCAGTTCACGTTTTAACCAAGCAAGTGTATGAAATAACTTCTGGTTCTATCCCTAAAAAGGCACTTAGAACTAGCCTTATGATAGGCGTTGCCGTGTCGGTAGGGCTCGCGATGTCAAGAATAATTTTTAATATTCCGATTATGTATTTTTTAATACCAGGATATTTAATATCAATAGTGTTAACATTTTTTGTTCCCGATATATTCACGGCTATCGCATTCGACTCGGGCGGTGTAGCATCGGGTGCGATGACAGCTAGTTTTTTGCTTCCGCTTGCACTCGGCGTGTGCTCGTCGGTTGGCGGAAATATCGCTACTCAAGGCTTTGGCGTGGTCGCAATGGTTGCAATGACACCGCTTATAACCATTCAAATTTTAGGACTTGTTTATAAGCTCAAAATGGCAAAACTCAAAAAGAAAGAGTTGGAAAAATCTTCAGCAGAAGAAGATATTATCGCGTAAGGAGGAGAGTATGTTAGGACTTAAATATTTAGTAGTGATAACGAAAAGAGAATATTCCGAACAATACCTTGAATTTTTCCACGATAAAGGCGTGAATATGGTCGTTACCCGTCTTTGTACGGGTACTGCAAGCGATTCTATGTTAGACTTATTAGGCGTTGAGAAAACGGAAAAGACGATGTTTTCAGCAGTCGTTCCAGACGATCTCGTTGATGGAATAAAAGAAGGACTAGTTGACAGAATGGATATCGAGGCTGCTGGAAACGGTATCGCAGTATTTATACAAGTAGACGGCGTTGGCGGAGCAACGTCACTTAAAAATCTCGTAGGTGATAAAGAGATTGAAAAAAAGGAGAAAGAGGATATGTCTGAAGAAAAGAAATCCGTTTTAATAATTACGATAGTGGATAAAGGTTATAACGATCAAGTTATGGACGCTGCAAGAGCGGCAGGCGCGGGTGGTGGCACCGTCGTTAGAGCGAAGGGAACTGGTGCGGAAATAGCTAAATTTTTCGGCGTTTCCATAAGCGAAGAAAAGGAGATGGTTTATATCGTTGCGTCTGGCGATATGCGTGACGGCATTATGAAAGCTATTATGGAAAAGGCGGGTGCAAATACCGACGCTCACGGAATAGTGTTCTCCATTCCCGTTGATAGCGTTTTAGGCATTAGGAGTTTGGAAAGGGCGTAGTATGGAAAAACCATTAAGTTCGGCGGCTTACAAGGCGGAAGTTGAGCGCAAAGGCGTTATCGCTTTCGTTCCAAACGGCGTAAGCATGTGGCCGATATTAAAAAATCACGGTCAATCAGTCGTGGTGGAAAAGAAAACTTCTCGTTTAAAGAAGTACGACGTGGCTTTCTACGCAAGGGAAAGTGGAGCGTGCGTCCTTCATCGCGTAATGGAGGTAACTGACGACGGTTACGTTATGTGCGGGGATAGTCAGTTTACGCTGGAAAGAGTCAAAGAAGAGCAAGTTTTCGGCGTTATGACGGGCTTTTATAAAAAAGACGAGTACGTGCCAGCAGACTCTGAAAAATACCTTAAAAAGGTTGAGAAGTATTATAAGAGAAAACTTCTTAGAAAGATTAGGATTAAGGGTTTTATGTTTGTTTGGCGAGTAAAAAACAAACTAAAAAGTATTTTTAAAAAAGGTAAGAAAAATGTTTGATTTGAAATCGTTGTGTGAAAAGGCAAAGGTGGCGGCTGGTAGCGTTAGGCAACTCTCTGACGAAAAGATTGAGAAAACGTTGTTGCTCGCTGCTAAACTTCTTCGTGAAAATAAAGAGTATCTTATGTCTGAAAACGCAGAAGACGTAAAAAACGCTGAGGAAAAGGGCGCGAGTGCAGCGTTTATAGATAGATTAACCCTAACTGAGAAGGTTATCTTTGGAATGGCTGAGGGGTTAGAGCAAGTCGCAACCTTAAAATCCCCAGTTGGTAACGTTCTATATTCCTACGAAAATAAAGAACAAGGGATTAGTATAGTTAAAAAAGCCGTGCCTTTCGGGGTTGTTGGGATTATTTACGAGTCACGCCCGAACGTTACGGCAGATGCGTTTGCACTTTGCTTTAAGACCTCAAACGCAGTTATTTTAAAGGGCGGTAGCGATTCGCTTAAATCTAACGTAGCAATAGTAAAAGTTCTAAGAAAAGCTCTGGTAGAGATGGGAGTGGACGAATACGCTATCTCCGTTATAGAAGACACTTCGCACGAAACTACTAAGGAGTTTATGCGTATGAATAAATACGTTGACCTTCTTATTCCTCGCGGAAGCGCAAGGCTCATTAACGCAGCGGTTGAGAATTCCACCATTCCTATTATTGAAACGGGAACTGGTAATTGCCACGTTTACGTTGATAAGAGTGCGGACGTGGATATGGCGGCGGAAGTAATCTTCAATGCGAAAACCCAAAGATATAGCGTTTGTAACGCTTGCGAATCGCTCGTTATTCACTCAAAAGTTTTAGAAAAAGCACTTCCCGCTATTGCCGAAAAACTTAAAACCAAACAAGTGGAAATAAGATGTGACGACAGGGCGCTTAAAGCGATTCCCGATTATTCATATTTGACTAAGGCTACCGAGGAAGACTTTTATACCGAGTACGGCGGTGCGATAATTTCCGTAAAAACGGTTGATTCTCTCGACGAGGCTATCGCTCATATCAACGAACATAGCACCAAACACTCCGAGTCAATTATAACCGCTGATAACGAGGCGGCGGAAAAGTTCTTAAATGCAATAGATTCTTCGTCTGTATATATGAACGCCTCAACACGCTTTACTGACGGTTTCGTTTTTGGGCTTGGCGCGGAAATAGGGATTTCCACACAGAAACTTCACGCAAGAGGTCCTATGGGGCTTGACGCGCTAGTTACTTCAAAATATTTCGTAGTTGGCAACGGTTCTGTTAGAAAATAACATTTAGTGAAAGAGAATGACAAAAATATAGTCATTCTCTTAATTTTTTGTGAAAAATTTTCAAATATTTTGCTTTTGGGTGTCTTAAACCGTTGACAAGAGTATGGCAAGGTATTATAATATAATCGAAAATTCAAAGGAGTTTTCAACACAACTTAATAAGTTATGCCTTAACAAGTTAAGTGAGTATGCTCGTTCACAAAAACGATAATACCGAGCGGGCGAGGGAGGTGTGACGTGAAAAAATTCTTTGAAGAATGCTTAAAGATGTATGACAAAGTTGGTTTCATTGATTTGATGATGATGACCGCTAACGAAGAAAGAATTTAAGCAACAGGAAAAGAAAGATTAAACTTTCTTAGGGTACTCTTGGTTCAATGGTGAATCGAGGGGCTTTTTCTTTTTAAACGGTTGAAATACTTCGCATCTCTTCGTTCTGCTGCGTGCTGCTCGGGTTACGTACAGACGTACGCGCCCCTTCGCAGTACTCGCGAGCCTTGACCTGCTCGCATTTGAACCGTTTAAGGATAAACCGAGTCTTGAACTGCTTACTTCTAAACCGTTTAATGATGTAGTACGCGCACTTCGGAAAATACTCGAACCGCACGTCTTGCTTGTATCTCCACTGTTTAAGGGTGGAGAGAGCCTTGCCTAACTTGCTTTTAAACCGTTTAATGATGTAGTACGCGCCCCGTCGCGGTACTCGCTCGTCTCGACCTGCTAGTATTTGAACCGCTTAAGTGTGGAGAGGGGCTTGAACTGCTTGCCTCTAAACCGTTTATTGTTAAACATTAGAAAATATCAAAGGGAATATTCGTTTTTGCGTTAAAAGCACTTGACGACAATTTTGATTTGAGTTATAATTTTATCGTAAAATAACTATAAAGGGGCAGTTTATGCAAGATTTAATAAAGAAGTTAAACGGCGGCAGCATGGAAGACAGACTTAACGCGCTAAAAGAAATCGTTAAGACAGAAAAAGAAAAGCCTGTTCGCCGCGATAACGATGCAAACAACCACATTCATACCATTTATTCTTTCTCTCCGTACTCTCCCACGAAAGCCGCTTATATGGCTTATAAGGCAGGGCTTACCAGTGCGGGAATTATGGACCACGATAGCCTTTCTGGCGTAGAAGAGTTCAAAAAAGCTTGCGAAATCGTTGGCTTGGGCTCAACTTGTGGCGTGGAAGTAAGATGTAAATATAACAAGGGATTTGGCAAGATGAACCACCCCGACCAAGCGGAATGCATTTATATGGCGGCTCACGGTATTCCCGCACAAAACGTTAAGGCGTTCAACGAATATTTAGCACCTTATCGCCAGAAGAGAAACGAGCGTGACGCAGAGATGTGCAAACTCATTACTGGCAAGTTCGGTAAATTCGGCGTGGAATTAGATTTTGATAAGGACGTTAAGCCTTTATCTGAAGCGCAAGACGGCGGCAGCGTAACTGAAAGACACCTTCTTTACGCTTTGGCTGTTAAACTCGATAAAAAATTCGGCAGAACTCCTGAACTTATCGCTTTTCTTGAAAACGATTTGGGACTTAAAGTTTCCGATAAAATTAAGGGTTTCCTCTTGGACGCTGAAAACGAACACTTCCTTTACGACCTTTTAGGCGTGCTTAAAGCAGATACTGCCTTCTTCTATATCGATGCAGACGAAGAAATGCCCGATGCGGAAGAATTCGTTAAAAAGGCAAAAGAATTCGGCGCAATTCCCGCTTACGCATACCTCGGCGACGTTGGCGATTCTGTAACTGGAGACAAAAAGGCGCAGAAGTTTGAGGACGATTTCCTCCCTGAACTCATTAAAGAAATTAAAAAGTCGGGTTTCTTAGCGTGTGCGTATATGCCCACCAGAAACACTCCCGCTCAACTTCAAAGACTCGGCAAGATGCTCAAAGAAAACTGCTTGTTCGAGATAAGCGGCGAAGACGTTAACTCACCTCGTCAGAAGTTTGCTTGTGCGGCTCTCGCTCTTCCCGAATACGCTCACCTCATTGATTCTACTTGGGCACTCATCGGTCACGAGGCAATTTCCTCTGAAAAGGGCGTTGAATACGGAATGTTCTCCGAAAAGAGCATAAAAGAAACACCCGACCTTTACGAAAGAATTAAAAAGTTTGCGGCTATCGGCCACGCAACTGTAAAATAAAAAAATTTATTTAGGAGATATATATTATGAGTACACTTAACTTGAATGGAAAAGTAGCAGTAGTAACCGGTGCAAGCCAAGGTCTTGGTGAAGCACTTGCAATGCGTCTTGACAGCGAAGGCTGCAAGGTTGCAGTTTGCGATATTAACTTTGACGGTGCGCAGGCTGTTGCATCAAAACTTAAAGACGCTATGGCTCTCGCTGTAGACGTAACTAAATACGACCAGTTAGAAGCTGCTGCAAAAGCAGTAATCGAAAAATGGGGGAAAGTTGACGTTCTTATCTGTAACGCAGCAATCGTTAAGAGCGGTGACATCTTCAATCTTTCACCCGAAGCGTTCGGTCTTGTTACCAACATTAACTTGAACGGTTACTTTAACACCGTTAAGGCTTTCGCTCCTTATATGTTAGAAGCAAAAAGCGGTAGCATTATTCAAATCAACTCTAAGTCAGGCAGAAAGGGTAGCTTTAAAAACGGCGCATACGCTGCAAGTAAGTTCGGTGGCGTAGGTCTTACCCAATCACTCGCTCTTGAATTCGCTGAACAGGGCGTAAGAGTAAACTGCATTTGCCCCGGTAACCTTCTTAACTCTCCGCTTTGGGTAAACAGCCTCTTCAAACAGTACGCTGCAAACCAAGGTATCACCGAGG
>JAFQLO010000009.1 GCA_017414525.1 Clostridia bacterium
TACCTCTTATGGATAACGGTCACTACCACCCCACCGAAGTCGTTTCAGATAAGATTCCTGCGCTCCTTGCATTCTTCCCTGAAATCGCACTTCACATCACCCGCCCCATTCGTTGGGACTCTGACCACTCAGTTCTCTTCGACGACGAAACGAGAGAAATGGCTAAAGAAATCGTTAGAAACGACGCTTTGGATAGAGTTTATATGGCTCTTGACTATTTTGATGCAAGCATCAACCGCGTTGCTTCTTGGGTAGTTGGTTTCAGAAGCTGGCAAAAAGCACTCCTTATGGCTATGCTTACCCCCAACAAGGAATTAAAGGCTCTTCAAGATGAAGGAAAACTCACTGAACTCTTCGTTATGCAAGAAAGAGTTAAGGTTCTCCCCTTCGGCGACGTTTGGGGTGAATACTGCAAGCGTTGCGGTGCTCCCACCGAATGTCATCTCTGGGAAGAAATTGCTGCTTACGAAAAAGAAGTTCAATCAAAGAGAGTATAAAATAAACGAAAACAAAAAATGGATAAGAATATCTTATCCATTTTTTTTGTTTTTAATTTTTTTATTAAATATTATTTTTTTGCGCATATAGGTCTTGACATTCTTGTTTTGCCCTCGACCACTCCTCAAATAGTTTCTTTTGTTCGTCATTTAGCGTTTGCATAAACGCCATTTCCGCATCGTGCATAACCGCTTGTGCACGGAAGAGTTGTCTTTCAAGTTCCTCGTTGACTTCGGTTGCAACGTTTTCTAACACTTCCGCAACGTCTTTTTCTTCCGCTTTTTTTCTCTTAAAAAACATAATTTTTTCCTCCTTAGTATTTACAAAAAAGTGCGCCTTGAAAGACGCACCAAAACTGCATCTCTCAATGTTACCACACATTTTTACCACGAATAGGGGTGAGAGAATACAATTTTACAGAGTATTCCCCCCTATCGTGTTTTATATTCAAATGTGTGGTACACTTAGTATAGCACATAAAATTATTTTAATCAATTATTTTTACAAAAAAACCGCTCTCACGATAAGAACGGTTTTTCTATGGTTAAATTAAAAGTTCGCCTTCTGTTGACTCGATTACCTTAAATAGTTCTACCTGTCTACCAGTAGTCGCGTCGATATAAACGTAATAAGTTGAACCGTCAAACGTGCCTTGGAACTCGTAACAGAGTTTTTCACTTGACGTTCCGATAGGAACGAGAGCAAGTCTTGCAGTTTCAACTTCAATGTTTGAAGAAACCTTTTCTTCGGCTTTTTCTTGCGTTAAAGTTGCCGTGCCTATAACTCTTTCGGTGTGGTTGGTGTAATAACTCTTTGCCTCGTAACCTATCACCATTTTGGTTTCTGCACAAACTCTTACCTTGATAAGGTCGGGATATACGGTTACGCCGTTCTGCTCATAAGCAAAGTTAATGGTATAAACGTTAGACGCGAGATTTATCCACACGGGTTTCATATCGGTTACGCCGTTAGATAAAAGGAAGTTTTGGGCAACCTCAATCGCCTCTTGCTTTTCCGCCTTAACCTCTCTGCAACTTCCAGAGAAAGCAAACATTAAGAGTTTTCCACCTTTTTTGGTGATTTGTGCGTAGAGAATTTCCCCGTCCTTTTCGCCCTGAACGTTGTAAGCGTGGATATCTCCGCTGTTTACTTCACCGACAGCCTGAACGTTTGTAAGGTCGTATTTTTCAAAAAGTTCAATGAAAATCTTTACCGCCTCATCTTTATCAATCTCGTCACCAGAAAGTCCCTTAATGGTTCTTTCCGCTTGTCCGTCCGAGAAAGGTCCGTCGTAAATCATCTCTGGATACTGAACGGATAAGTTCTGCAATTCGTTAAAGTTTGAAAGAATCAAATCGTCCTCTTTTCCCTCCATTAAAGACGAGAAAGAATAGTTTTCACCCATTTGACTGGTTGTTTTTTGCAAGGAGTTTTTGAGCGTTTGATTTGCTCTATAAAGATTTACCAAACCGTTAAGGTCAGTTTCGGTGAGTTCCTCGCCGTTAATGAGCTTGTTGTTAAGATACTTTGCGTAATCGCCTATTTGGTTTATGAGTTTAGTCGTATAGAACTTGCTTTCGTCTTGAAGGGGAAGTTGCTGAATATCGTTTTCCGCGAGTTCGCTGTTTACGATGGCGTCCACTAAATATCTCTGCATAGCCTGCGAATCGTCGCTTGCAATAGCCTTCGCTAAATTCAGGTCGATATTATCCACCTGCTCTACCGTATCAAAATATGATTTTTGATAGGTGTTATCGAGCATATTGTCTGATGCGGAGGGCATAAGGTAGTTGAAGGTTAAAACGGAGGATAAAACTAGCGTTGCAACGCCTAGCGATACGACCGCCGCAATCCAACCGCCACGACCTCTGTTTCTCTCCTTGTTTTTCTGCCTATCGCGCGCTTTTCTTTCTCTTTCTTCTCTTTTTATCTCTAATTTTCTTTCTTTTGCCTCTCTCTTTTGTTGGCGTTCTTTTAAGAGCCTTTCCTCACGTTGTTTTTTATCCTCACTTCTTAAAAGTTCACGGCGTTTTTTACGTTCTTCGATAATCTGCATACGCTTTGCCTTAGCCTCTGCTTTTCTGCGGTTCTTTTCTCTTAAAGCGGTGGCTTTTGCCTTTTCTTTTTCAGCTTTTTTATGCGCTTTAATTCTTGCAAGTTCCACCCTCTTTTCAGCGAGTGCCTTTTCCTTTTCCGCCTTAATTCTCGCGCGCTCTTCCTTTCTTTGTTCCTTTAACTTTTGCGCTGCCTTTCTTTTCTCGCTTGCAGAAACCTTTTTATCTTTCTTTACGTTCGTCGCTTTTTTTCCGCTCTTTTTTGACTTTTTTTCGCTATTAGAAACGGTGGCGTTCTCCGCTTTTTCTATGGCGTTATTCTTTTTCTTTTCCATTATTCACTATTCCCCCTTAAATTGCAAAAACGTGGTTACCGATAACTACGGTCGTTTGTCTGGAAAAAATCCAACTGCTCGTTGCCGTCGACGGATTATAATAGTAAAGCGCACCGTAAGTGGGGTCCCAACCGTTCATAGCGTCTAGTGCGGCTTTTCTTGCCGTTGCGTTGGGCGTTAAGTTAATTTGCCCGTCGTTTACGGCGGTGAACGCGTAACTTTGATAAATTACGCCCGACATAGTGTTCGGGAAAGACGCGCTCTTAATTCTGTTCATAACCACCGCGCCAACCGCAACTTGTCCGACGTAGCTTTCCCCTCTTGCCTCACCGTAAATGAGTCTTGCGAGAAGATTTACGTCCGCATCGGAATAACTGCTGTTATTTGACGAGGTGTTGCCACTGCTCTTCATACCGAGAGCGGCAAGCGTTTTGTTCCCTACGATTCCGTCTGCGGTAAGACCGTTCTTTCTCTGGAAATACTTAACCGCTGCTTTCGTTTTGCTACCAAAAATACCGTCTACCGCGCCAGTATAATACCCCCAGTTTTTAAGTTTTCTTTGAATAGTTTTAACCGTACTGCCTGAACTTCCCTGCTGATAAACGGCTGCAAACGCCGTTTCCACCGGCTGGCTGACGATTGAGTGTGTTGCAATCATTCCCATTGTGAAAACGACTAGAACGATTGCAATCATTTTAACAACTTTTTTCATTCTCCATTCTCCTTTCTAAGAAAAAATTCGTCTATTACGTCTTTTATCTTGCTCCTATATTCGTACTTAACGGAACTACCCGTAAAGCATAGTGGCGGGTAAACCACGCACCACCAGTTATCCCCTGCTCCGCTACCTAAGTTTATGATAAGCGCGTCGTAAAACCCGCTACTTAAACAAAGGTTTCCGTAAACCCTAGTCGGGAACTCTTCCGTCTTTACGCTCGCCGTACTCTTATAGGAAAATCCACTGCTAGATAAAACTCCGTCCGCAACCCTTTCAATGCTAGTTAGCTTAGAATTTATCATTCTTTCGGCTTTTGCCTTAGTATCGCACTCGGCAATAAACGGCGTTAAAAAATTCACTACCGCGTCTTTCACCTTGTACTTAACCGCCTGATCGCAATCGCTGTTGGAGTCCGCACGAATATGTATCCTAAGATACTCCGTCCGCACCTCGCTTTGGGGAAGATTCAGACCTATACTTGACAAAATTATTATGGCGACAATAAAAAAACTTATGCAGAT
The DNA here is from genome assembly GCA_017414525.1 of Clostridia bacterium. GTDB lineage: Bacteria > Bacillota > Clostridia > Christensenellales > Borkfalkiaceae > UBA1259. The sequence goes on from JAFQLO010000009.1 coordinate 4,127, forward strand.
TTTTTTCATTTTACTTTTCTCTCCTTTTTCACACTTGAATTAATCCACACGTTGTTTATTGACGCATATTTTAATTTTTATACGATAATAAAAAAATTCCGCTTTTATAAAAAAACGGAATTTTGTTTATTTTTTGTAATTTTTATTTGTTTATAGGTTGATCGGCTATGGTGTTTGCCTTTATAGCGCGTTCTCCGAATAACGGCGAAAGTTTTCTAAACGCCGCGTCCCTTGCACTTTGAGTTGCAAACACCCCGTAAACGGTAGGCCCGCTACCAGATACTAACACCTTTTCCGCACCGACGAACTCCAAAACCTCTTTTGGGAACTTCGCGTTAGGAGCTAAATTAAAGGAGGCTTCTTCTAAATCGTTTTTCATTAGTTCGGCAAGCCCTTTAATATTCCCTTTTACTAAAAGTTTTTCCGCCTCGTCAGTACAAGCGGGATATACTTTCCCTAATTTATCGTATGTGCCGTAGCAATTTTTAGCGGTCACGTTTTCCGGAGAAGAGATTAGTATTAGCGGAATACTCTTTTCCACGAACTTTCTATCAACCTCCGTGCCTCTGCCACTTATTACAGCATAGCCACCGTTCATCATATATCCGCAATCGCTGCCAAGTTCGTTAGCGATGGGCATAACGTCCGCATCAACGTCAAAAAGTTTTTTCATTCCCTTTAAGACTGCTACCACGTCTGCACTAGACCCGCCAAGCCCTCCAGCAACCGGAATCTTTTTGTTGATTATTATGCTAACTCCGCGCGTTTGAAACTTCTTCATAAACGCAACCGCCGCCTTAACGGCGTTGTTTTCCTGCACGGGGCATTTGATGGGAAAACCTATAACCTTTAAGGTAATTCTCTTATCCGCCCTTTTAATAAGCGTAACCGTGTCGTAAACGTTGATTGACGCAACTAACGATTTTATGTTGTGATAATTCCCCTCAATTCCTAGCACGTCAAGCGTTAAATTGACTTTAGCAGGGACTTTTTCTCTAACTAACATCTTTAGTTCCTGTTCCTTAAAATTATTTTTGTCTGTAAATTACTATTCGCTCTTTTCCAGTAAGCGGAAAACATAAGTCTTTATTCGTTTCAACTAGCGTTTCCGGAGAAACGTTGAGGCGTTTAGAGAGCGACCACAGCTCCTCTCCCTCAAGCGGGATATAAACGCTTAACGCACAACTCTTCTTTGCCTTTTCCCCGAGCGTTTTAACTCCTCTAACCAGTTGAAGTCTTTTATTTTCCGTCGGGTAAACGTTGAAAACGATTTCTCCCTCTATTTCTACTTCGGTGAGCGTTAAAATTCTCCCATGCGCTTTTTGGGCTTTTGCCACGAGGTCAATCTCCACGTCACAATCGTAAACGCAATCGAGCGTTACCTCGAAAGGCGTTTCTAAAGGCAAGGTAAAGAATCTTTCGTTCTCCTTAAAATAACCGATAGCGGAAAGCACGCCCTCAACTTTTAAGCCTTTATCCGTGCAAACTTTGTTTAAAATCTCCGCACGCTCGCCGTGCACCGCAAGAAGCACGCTGCCAACCTCTAGTTCTCTTACCGCAGACCTACCGCTTACAACGGCATAAACGCACCTAAGCTCGCACGCCTTTTGATAAGGCACTTCTTCCCTTTCAAGTTCGATATTCTGCTCTAACGAAAACGCGTCCGCAGCAACTAGCACTTCACTAGTAATAAACGCCTCGCCCTCGAACTTTAAGTTTACCTCCACTCTAACTACGCTGTTTTCCTTTTCCTCGTCAACGAAAACTTCTGACTTAAAAGACTTTTCAATAACCCTCGCAGTAGCGGCAAAGGCGGGCATCGCCTCGTCACACTCAATCTCCATCTTAAACGGCAGAGATTTATTCTCTCTTATTATATCTCTTTTTTGGTTTTTTTGCAACATAATAGCAGACAATAAAACTTCGCCGTCAACTATAATCCTGCCCACCCCGCACTGAACGGCGGTAATAATAGCGTCCGCCCTATGCGACAGCACTTCTTCCACCGTGTAATCAAGTTCAAACTCTTCCTCTAAGGGGTAGATCGCCTGCTTAACGCCTAGGCTCTTGACGTAGTTAACCTCTCTTTTATCGACGATAATATTCTCGCCACCAGATAACGCGGAAAAAGTGGCCGTCTTAAAAAGGGCAATTTTTACCGTTAAATACCCGCCAACCGAAAGTTTAAGCCCGCTAGTATCCGTTTCCCACTTATCCACAGTCACTTCCGCTTGCGCAATAAATTCCGCAGTTATGCCCGCGTCTTTAACCGTGCCAGAAAACTCGTTCCCGCACTCGACCTTTTTTATTTCTCCCTCGGTGCTTAAATAACTGACGTAATAAATAACTTTTCCGACGTAATCAACTCTGCCGTTCCCAACGGTAACGTCGTTTATTACCGCCCACGCATTTACGCTTAGAATTCCAGAAACGCCCTCGGCAATAACGTCCGTTTTGCTATCCGCGCGAATCTGCTCTGTTAAAATCTTATCTTTAACCTTATAATTTATCTCTTCAAACGTCGGCTCTAAAACCATAACCATTCCTCCATTATCCGCTTGTACTATAATATATTACAAAGAGTTTAGTTTTAGAACAAAACAAAATTTAATATTTTACAAACGCGCACGAAACAAAAAAGACTAACGAAATTTCGTTAGTCTTTTTATAAATCTCAAAATAACTTATTTGTTTAATAAATTTTCTTTTATTTTATCATACTCTTCTTGTGTGATTGCACCTTTATCTAAAAGGTCTTTATAGCTTTTAAGAGTTTCGCTAGTTTCTTTGTTGGGAACGTTTGCGCTTTGCTCTTTATTTACAAACGGCACTTTTATCTTTGAACTATCAAGTTTACTTAATAACGGAACGTTATCGTCAACAAAAAACTTTTCAACAAGTTTATAGGCTGCAAACGCAAAAATATCTACTGCAAAAAGCACCCCTGCCGCAGACGTTACGGAAACCAAACCCGCTGCGCCTTGCGCCTCAAATGCTGAGTTAGCTACGCCAGTTAGATGAGTGCCAAGTGCAGAGGTTATAATACAAGGAATGCTCGTTAACATCCAAATAATATCACACGATTTTTTGGTTTTTTCCTCATTCTTCTTAAACACGCTATTTAACAACATATAGATGCACGAAAAAATTATTCCGAGGTGCACGCACGAAAGAAAAGTTGTTAAGCCATATTCCTCTTCTAAAACTGCAGGATAATTTCCACCGAATATTGCAATAAATCCAGTTAAAGAATATTCTTCTCCTAAAATAGGTGCGGACACCGTTGCGTACGGAAAGGCTAAAGCAATTATCGAAAACAAAAGCGCAAACGCAGTTATTCCCACCAAAATCCAACGCTTTAAACTGAAATCTTTAAAAGTCTTACTATTAGTTGCTTCTTCTTTTACACTTTCACTAGTCGTTTCTTTGATTTGTTGTTCTTCCATTATAATTTTCTCCTTTGTTTGACATTTAGTGAATGTCATTTTGTTTATTTTAACATACTATAATAATCTTTGTCAAGCACTGAATGTCAAAATTGTGCTTAAATAAACTTTTTGTGAGTAATAAGTATGTTTAAGAATAAGTCATTAAATGGTAAGAATAATGTTTGCGGAGATAAAATTGCAAAATTGCGCAAAAATGCAACACCAAAAATGTCTCAAAGAATTTTGGCGGAAAAATGTCAGCTTATAGGTATTGACGTTGACAAAAACGCTATTCAAAGAATCGAGAGCGGGCAACGCTTTATAACAGACATTGAACTAGTTTGTTTTTGCAAAATTTTCAATATTAGCGCAAATGAACTGTTGGGATTAAAAAACGATTAGGTTTATTCATTTTTTAGCTTATAAAGCATTAAGAACAAAAAAACTCGACTATTAAAAAGTCGAGTTTTTGATTTTTAGTTTTCCGCAGAGAGGTTTAGTTTGACTCTTCCGCACATATATTCCGAGTACGAATAAGAGGTTTTGCCCTTAAAGTTCTTATCGTGCGGTGTTACGGTGAAAAGCGCGGGATACACGCCTTTTAGCACCCCTGAAAAACTTACGAACTTGTTTCGCCCTAAGTTTAAGGTTACGTCCACCTCTTGCTCTTGCATTTTTTTGATGGTTTCTTTTACTTGGCTTAATGAAGAATTTGTTTTTATCATACCTAAATTATTGCCAAGTTAAAATTCTTTATACCTTTAATATAGGAAAATTATTCCTCGTCGTCGAAGTCGCCTTCGTCCTCGTCCTCTTCGTCTTCCTCTTCGTCGTCATCCATAAAGTCAGCCTCGTCAACGTCGGGAATCTCGAAATCGTCGTCGTCTTTTTCATCGCTAACGAGATCTTCCTCTTCTTCCTCGTCGTCGATAAATTCACCTTCTTCTCTAGCGAGTTTATCGAGAGAAAGCATTTCCTCATCCTGCTCCTCTTCTTCCTCGTCGTCGTCCATAAATTCCTTCCAAGAATCGTCGTCTAGATCCTCACGGCTGTTCTGGTAGTCCTTTTCTTCTAGGCACTTAGCGCACATAGATTCGCCGGGTTTAATATAATTTTGGTGGCAAACGGGGCAAAGATCGAGTGATTCTTGTTCCTCATCGTCATCAACCGCAAAAACCAACTGCGGTCCTTTTTTGAGTTCTGCTTTACAAACGTCGCAATACTCTTCCCCTCTTCTAATGTAATTGAGGTCACATCTGGGGCATTTAATCCAATCTCCTGCCATATTTTCTTCTCCGTATATATCATATATATTTATCTTCAGCCGTTAAAGTTCCATTATCGACTTTTCACCCGCATAAAGACTTCTAATAGTATATATACATACGCGGAATTTGTAAACTATTTTTTTAGGTTTTTTTAAAATTTTTTTAGATTTTTTTTATTTTTTAACGCTGTTTACGCCTTTTTGCCCTATCTTTTGCTAATTTTTTTCTACTAAAATACTATATTTTTATTTTTTAGTTGAAAACCTTACCTTTTGATGTTAAAATATTCGTATGAGTTTTTATGAGATTCTAGCAGATAAAAGTCAATATAGTTATTTTCAACATAGGAATTTTTTCGTCACCCCCGCCCATATTCACGGCGCGGTGGAATTTTTATTCGTGGAAAAGGGCACGCAAAAAGTTATTATCGACGGCAACGAACACACAGTCAGTGCTGGCGAGGGGTGTTTTTACGACAGTTTTTGCGTGCACGCTTATGAAGTTGACTCGGGAGCGTCGGGATATATCGTTTTAGGCGATAGAGATTGTTTTGAAAACTTTTTCAAGTTAAACGGCGATAAAGTTCCCCCAAAAGTTTTTAAGTTTTTCGACTTCCCTCTTTTGGAAAATTTCAAAAACCTTTATGATAACAGCCATTCTCCCGCCATTAAGTATTCTTTCTTTTGCGGTATGGTAAACGTTCTTCTCTCTATAATTGCGCAAAACAACGGACTCGTTGAATCAAAAAGGGAGGCGGGCGCATCTCTTATTATAAGCGTCTTAACTCACGTTCAAAAGAACTTTGCGGACGATTTATCGGTAAAAGCCTTGGCGGAAAAATTTGGGTACTCAAGAGAATATTTTTCTAGAACACTCGCTAAATACGTCAAAGAACCGTGGAGCGATTACGTAAACCGCATTAGAGTAAACCGTGCGGACGCGCTCATAAAAGAAGGCGGAGTTTCGGTAATCGACGCCGCTTACTCTTGCGGATTCTCTTCACCAAACACCTTTTACCGTGCGTATAAAAAAGTGTTTAATAAAAGCCCAAAAGAAAAATAGTCACAAAATGACATAATTTATCTGCTTTTTTGAGGTTACAACGCCATATCAAGGTTATATAATAGGATCAAAAAAGGGAGAAAACTTATGGAAAATAAATTATTCACAGTTGCTATTATCGGTGCGGGCAGCAGAGGTGCTGACGCTTACGGAACGCTCATCAACAAAGATAGAGAAAAATTTAAGATCGTTTCTATCTGCGACGTTAGACAGGAAAGGCTCGATCGTTTCGGCGAACTCTTCGAGGTGGAAAAAAGTGAGCTTTTCACCGACGAAGATGCCTTCTTTACAAAAAAGCGCGCCGACCTTCTTATTATTGCCACACAAGACGCAGACCATTTCCGCCACGCATTAAAGGCGTTTGAACTAGGTTATGACGTGCTTTTAGAAAAACCGCTTACCGACAAAATCGAGGAATGCGAAGCACTTTTAGCCGCACAGAAAAAATACGGCGTTAAGGCTATGGTGTGCCACGTTCTCCGCTATGCACCGGCATATATTAAACTCGCTGAACTTCTAAAGAGCGGAATTATCGGTAGGCTTATCGGTATGAACGTTATCGAGGGCGTTACTTACTGGCACCAAGCGCACAGCTACGTCCGCGGAAACTGGAGAAGTAGCAAAACCTCAACTCCTATGATACTAGCAAAGTGTTGCCACGACCTCGACCTTATTCAATACTATGCAGGTTCGCCTTGCAAGAGCGTTTCTTCTATCGGTAGTTTATCCTTTTTTAAGAAAGAATGCGCACCGGAGAACTCTACTGAACGTTGCGTAGACTGCCCGCATATCAACGACTGTCCGTATTCCGCAAAAGCCGTTTACGTTGACAGATGGGAAATCGCACGCCATGTTGATATGTGGCCTTATAACGTGGTTACAACCGCCCCAGTTACCAAGGAAAAACTCGAAGAGGCTATTAAGACTGGCCCTTACGGCAAATGCGTTTTCCGTTGCGATAACGACGTCGTTGACAACCAAATCGTTATGATGGATTTTGAAAACGGTGTTAAGGCGGAACTTACGATGACTGGGTTCTCCGCTGGAAGAAGATATCATCTTTACGGCACTCACGGTCAACTTGTTCTAGATTCAAAGGAACTCAAGGTAGACGTATTCGGAAAACCTGATAAATCTTACGTTCTTCCCTTGGCAGAAATCAACGAAAAAGGTCACGCTCACGGTGGAGGGGACGCTAAACTCATCAACGCGCTATACGGTATCCTCTGTGGCGATACCCCCGCAGACACCTCGCTAACCGCCTCGATTGAAAGTCACCTCATCGGAATTCTCGCTGAAAAATCAAGACTTGAAAACGGCAAACCTTATAAGGTACATTAAAAATAAAATCCATAAAAAAAGCACCGTTTGGTGCTTTTTTTCCTTTGTTTTTTCGCTATTGCTTTTTTACATACATTTGTCTTGCCATATCATAAAATTCTTCTCTTCTTTTGCGATAAACGTCGTATAACGCACGTTGTTTTTCATCTAAACTATCTACCAAATCGTTTTCCGCTAGCGACATTTGACTATGTACAAAGTTAAGCGTATAATCCATTTCCTCATTCACTTTATCAATTAATTTTGAAATAAACTCTCTAACCTCTTCTTCCGTAATTTTCTTTTTCATAAAAACCTCCATATAAAATAAAAAGTGCGCCAACCGAAGTTAACGCACCCAAAACGCAAACTCCGTCGTTGTCACACGAACAAAAGCAATGACTTAACACTCCCATTTGTTTAGAATTTGCGCTTTTAACAAATATCTAAATGGGAGTATGCCAATAAAATGAAATAATATTCCCTTGTTTAGTCTTGCTATAAAATATTTAGTTCGTGTGACACCTTCAGTATAACATACTTTTAATAATATTTCAATTCATTTTTAAAAGAAAAACTCTACTTTTAACAAGCAGAGTTTATTTTTTTCTCATATTATCAATAGGATAAATATTATTTTACTAGTTATAATGTTTACGAAAGGATAAAAGATACAAGCGGGCAAGTGCATTTTTTTAATAAAAATTAGAACTACGCGTAAAACGCGTAGTTTGCACTAGCCCTATAAGGGCATTGTTTATTTTTCTATAATTTCAAAAATTTTGTTCCATCTATCTTTAAAATCGTCGCTAGAAAGGTCGGCGTAAAACCCACTTTTTAGGTACGTTTTTATTGCGGGAATTCTACAATCGTCAGTTGTTAAATACGCCGTTTGCATTCCCTTTTCCTTGAAAACTTTTACTGCAAAAAACGCCATTAAATTACCTATCCCCTTACCTCTAGCCTCGGGTTTTGCTGCAACCATATGCACGTACCCCTCTTTTTTAACAAGGTCACATATAAGAGTTATGGTCGCAATCTCTTCTTTATTATAAGTAAAAAAGAAACAGTCTTCAGGTTTATAATGTTCATATTGATAATTTGCTTTTTTATAAAACTCTTCGTCTTCTCTTTTTATGCTCAAACCGTACTGTATTATATCCAACCACTTATCAACGGGGGACTCTACTTCCATCCAATTTTTTATTTCAACGCCTTCGGGAATATTTAACTCTTCTACAATTTTCCCGTCGTTTTTCCATCTCATTACTAATTGTGCCATCTTTGTCTCCTTTACGTATCTCTTATTACACTTTACTAATTATACAACTATCATCTACGTTTGTCAATACGTAAATTTATAATTTTTCTCAAAAAACCTCGGCATATCCCCCATCGAAACACCGAAAAAACAACGGATATTAAATTTACAATTAGAAAAGCGGTCGCTTTAGTGACCGCTTTTCTTTACATTTTTTCTAGTAACATCTTATCAGCAACGAGTGCTATGAACTCGCCGTTCGTCGGTTTTTCTGCGCCGATATACGCGCGCACGCCTAAAATAGAGTTTATAGTGTCTATTCTCCCTCTATTCCAGGCAACCTCTATCGCGTGGCGAATAGCACGCTCTACTTTGCTTGGCGTGGTGTTAAACTTCTCACCGATAGACGGGTAAAGCTTTTTGGTTATATTGTTTATAACGGAGGGATCGTCAACCGCCATTTTTACGCCTTCTCTCAAAAAGACGTAACCTTTGATGTGTGGAGGAATGCCGACGTTTATGAAAATTTTACTAATTTTTTCATCTAGTGAAATTTTATAAAAATTGCCCGAGCCGTCGTTTGGAAAAACACTTTTCTTTTCGTACGACGCATTGTCTATAAAAGACAGCCTTTCTAATAAAAGTTTTGGATCGAAAGGCTTTGCCATATAATAATCTGCGCCAAGTTCAATTGCCTTTTTGACTATCTCGTCACTACACATAGCTGATAGCACTATGATTTTAACACCGCCCATTTCTTTGACCTTGCTAATTACCGATAAGCCGTCATAACCAGACAAAATAAGTTCGGTTATCAAAAACTTAGGTTTCTTATCGACGATAATAGAAATGGCGGCAATACCGTCGGTTGAACTTCCCACAACTTCAAAATCTTTGTCGTTTTTGAAAAGTTCCATTAACGCTTGAATTGACTCGTTACTCTCTTGTAGTAAAAACACTCCTTTTTTCTGCATAATGCGCTCCTTAAATTTTTCTCACCCACAACCTATTGTTGCCACTAATAAATTAGGCATCAATCTGTTGTGGCTGAGTGCTTGTTTTATGTAATTACATTTTACTACTTTTAGCGACAAAAACCAAACATTTAAACGCAATTATGAAAAATATTTGTAGTTTTTTGAAAAAAATTCTAAATATAATATAATTATTTGCAATATTCGCCATTTTTCGACAAAAATGTTTAGAATTATGAAAAATAATAGGCAAGCCGAACGGCTTGCCTATTGCTTTTTCTTTTGTGAATTATTTGTTTGATACGCCGAATTTAGACGCAGCTTGTTGATAATTCCATTTAGCGTTATTGCTGATATAGCCTATAACGTCTGCATAATCTTCGCTAGCGATAAATTCTTCGATCTTATCTCTTACTTCGTTGTAAGCACTTCTAAGCGCATCTTTTTCAGCATCGGTTGCATTTTCGTATCCGTACATACCGTCAAGTTTTGCGTAAACGTTTTCCATTTCAATTGCTTTTTCGTACTTAACGAGCGCACTCAAAATCGTCGCATCGAAATTCTTTTTAACCTCTTCAGAAAGAGCGTCGTAAGCAGCCCTTGCGTCAGTAACGGCTTTAACGGTTAATCTTCCGTCCACTTCTTCGTAGGGAAGAACGCCGTTTTCAAGAACGTTAGCAATTTCAGAAATCACGGCA
>JAFQLO010000010.1 GCA_017414525.1 Clostridia bacterium
ATATGTTTCAAACGCAAGCAGACGATTGGTTAATACCAGTTATGCAAAAGCGCAAGGGTGTTATGCACATATTAGCAACAACAGTCCTCGAAGTGGGCCTTGGTGGTTGCGTTCACCATACAGTTCTAGCGGAGAGAAGGCTCATTGCATATCGTACGATGGATATTATTATTATCAACAACCTACTAACTATGTAAATATTGGCGTAGTTCCTGCCTTGCAAATTCAATTATAGTTAATAAAAAACCACCCCGCAGAAAAGCGGGGTGGTTTACTTATAGTAATGTTTAATCTGGTGTGAAATTTTCAAAAATTATATTGTCACAAACGCCTTGAAGTTTTTTTGCCGTCTCCTTATCGGTAACAGTCCACGCAAGAGTTGGAAGTTTGCCTTTATTTTTAATGGGAAAATTTTTATAATAATAACTTATAAAATGCGGTTTAACCAGAGGGTTAAGCGGCATTTTTTTAACGACGAATTTTTTTAAGATACCGCAGTTTTCTATATCGCTACTCCCTAAAACTCCTCGGGTAAATTCCGGTGCGATTTTTTTTAATTTCATTAGATACAAAGGGTTAAAAGATTGAACGGCGAACTCGCCTTTATAGGCTTTTAGTCTTTTTGTGACGATGCTTACGATTTCATTATTAGGTTGATTTTTAAGTTCGATTAGAAGAGGCGTTTTCTTTTCGCAAAGGGATAAAACCTCGTCAAGCGTCGGAATTTTCTCACCGCTGTTTTTTAAGGAAAGTTCTTTTAATTCCTTTAGGGTTTTATCGTAGATAAGTGCGTTTTCCCCAGTCATTCTCTCTAAATTCTCGTCGTGGAAGCAAACGGGGATTTTGTCTTTGGTTAGAAAAATATCAATCTCAATAGCAAAGCCGTGCGCGATTGCGCGCTCGTAAGCGATTATGGAATTTTCCGCAACCGTACTATTCCAAAGCCCTCTATGTGCTATGGGAATATTTAATAACCAAGAATTTTTATTAACTAACATAAACACTTCCGTTTTCAAAATACTTGCAAAATACAGCCGTATGGTGTATACTTATGATTATTATACTATTAAAGGTAATTTATGTCAATAAACAAGAAAAACGTTAGAAATTTTTGTATAGTAGCGCACATCGACCACGGAAAATCTACCCTTGCTGATAGGCTTATGGAAAAGACTGGGCAGGTCAGCGAGAGGGATATGGAGGAGCAACTTCTAGATTCTATGGACTTAGAGCGTGAAAGGGGAATAACTATTAAGCTTACTCCAGTTCGTATGTTCTATAAAGCCAAAAACGGTGAGGAGTATATTTTTAACCTCATCGATACTCCTGGTCACGTTGACTTTACTTACGAGGTTTCTCGCTCGTTAAAGGCGTGCGAGGGAGCAATTCTAATCGTTGACGCAACACAAGGCGTGCAGGCTCAAACGCTTGCAAACGCTTACCTTGCTATCGATAACGATTTAGAGATTATGCCAGTTATAAACAAGGTAGACTTAGCATCTGCTCGTCCAGACGAGATTGCCACGGAGATTGAAGATATTTTAGGGATTGACGCGTCTGATGCTCCCAGAATTTCCGCTAAAACCGGTCTTAATATCGAAGAGGTTTTAGAGCAGATTATAGATAAAATCCCAGAACCTAGAGGTGACGAGGACCAACCGCTTAAAGCACTCATTTTTGATAGTTATTACGATAACTTTAAAGGCGTAATATGTTTCGTTAGGGTTATTGACGGAAAGGTAAAAGTTGGAACGAAGATTAAAACCTTTATGTCGGATAAACAGTTTGACGTAACCGAAGTCGGCGTGTTCTCGCCCAAAATGCAGCCTAAAGACAGTTTAGTTGCGGGAGAGGTTGGTTATATCGCAGCTAGCATAAAGAGCATTGAGGATACGGCTGTCGGCGATACTATTACCACCGTGGAAAACGCGGCAAAAGAACCGCTTGCTGGTTATAAAAAGGCACTCCCGATGGTGTTCTCCGGTGTGTTCCCGCTTGACGGAAGTAAGTTTAACGACTTAAAAGACGCGCTATTAAAACTTAAACTTAACGACGCTGCGCTCTCAATTGAACCTGATAACTCTGCCGCACTCGGCTTTGGGTTTAGATGCGGATTTTTAGGGCTACTTCATATGGACGTTATTCAAGAGAGAATTGAGCGTGAGTTTGATTTGGAGATAATCACCACCGCCCCCTCCGTTTCTTATAAGGTTTATAAGACGGACGGCGAGCAACTGGTTATCGAGGACCCCACCCACCTCCCTCCAGTTACGGAAATTGATTATATGGAAGAGCCTGTTATAAACGCTAGTATTCTAACCCCGCCCGATTACGTTGGGCCTATTATGGAACTCTGCCAGTATAAGCGTGGCGTTTATAAAGATATGGTTTATCTCGATAAGTCTAGGGTAGAACTTAAATACGTTCTTCCTCTAAACGAGATTATCTACGACTTTTTTGATAGTTTAAAATCTCGCACCAAAGGTTACGCCTCTTTCGACTACGAGATTGCTGGATACCAGAGGAGCGATTTGGTTAAGCTTGATATGCTCTTAAACGGTGATATTTGCGACGCGCTCTCAATCATCGTGCATAAGGATAAGGCGTACGAGAGAGGTCGCCAGATAGCAGAGAAGTTAAAAGAGGTTATTCCTAGACAAATGTTTGAAATACCCATTCAAGCGGCTGTCGGTGGAAAGATTATCGCTAGAGAAACGGTTAAGGCGTTTAGAAAAGACGTGCTTGCCAAGTGCTACGGCGGTGACGTTACCAGAAAGAAAAAACTTCTTGAAAAGCAAAAAGAAGGTAAGAAAAAGATGCGCTCTATCGGTACGGTTGAAATTCCCTCCGAGGCGTTTATTCAGATACTTAAAACGGATAGTGATAAATAATGGCGGGACTTTATATTCACGTTCCATTCTGCAAGCAAAAATGCACTTATTGCGATTTTGCCTCGTATCCTAGAGAAATCGGCAAGGTTGAGAGTTATTTTGCCTGCCTTTATAGAGAGATTGAAGGTAGAGCAAAGCAGTATGAGAACACCAAAATTGAAACTGTTTATATAGGCGGTGGAACGCCTTCCTTCGTGGACTCAAAGTTTATTGCTGGCGCACTTCGCCAAGTGAGAAAATGCTTTGAGGTTAGTAGCGATGCGGAAATTACCGTTGAACTTAACCCTGGAACGGTGGACAAGGCTAAAATTGACGAGTATAAAAGCGTTGGCGTCAACCGTTTTTCAATAGGACTTCAAACGGGGTTTGACGACCAGCTTAAAAGGCTTAATAGAATTCATACGGCAAAAGACTTTTTACTAAGTACGAATTTGTTAAAGGGTGAAAACATCAGCGCAGACCTTCTCATAGGACTTCACGATCAGACGGCGGAGGAAGTGTTTAAGAGCATTGAACTTGCTATTGCTGGCGGTGTTAAGCATTTATCAGTTTACGCGCTAACTCCCGAGGTTGGAACGCCTATTTATACCGATTATCTAAACGGCGAACTTCTTTCCGACGACGAAACGGCGGATATTTACGAAAAGGTCACCGAATACTTAAAAGATAAAGGGTTTTATCGCTACGAAGTTTCTAACTTTGCCATTCCCGGTTATGAGTCAAAACACAACTTAAACTACTGGAGAAGAGGTGAATATATCGGCGTTGGCGTTTCTGCAAGTTCGTTTATGGCGGGCAGAAGATTCACTAACACCTTTAAGATTGACGAGTATATTAACGCGGTAATTTATAATAAATCTCCCGAAATATCGAGCGATATTATCGAGGGGGAGGACGCAAAGTTTGAAAAAATTATGCTCGCCCTTCGCACCGCAGAGGGACTTTCCGTCAAAGAGTTTAACGAGGAGTTCTCTGCTGATTTTATGAGGGAATATAAGGAAGTTCTCGATAAAAAGCACAAGTATTTAGATATTAACGATGGAAGAATTAAGATAAAAGACGAGTATTTATACGTTCAAAACGACGTGCTACTCGATTTTATGAAAGAATAAACATTCGCCAAAAAAGGTTAACTTTTTATAAAAAATTATTTATTACGCACCCTTCATTTTGTTATGCTAACAGCGGTGCGAAAATGAAGGTTTATATCGAATACGTTTTGATTGATAATTTTTTAATAGATTATTTGCTGTTAAAAGCCACTTTCGCAATCACAGGAAAACCCGTGGAGAGAAAGCGGCTTTTTCTTTGCGCTTTTTTGGGCGCGGTCTTTGCGCTAGTTCTCCCGCTCGTGGAGGGCGTGGCAGTTTTGGGTGTGTTATATAAACTGTTTTCAGGACTTCTTATAGTTATCCTCGCGGAAAAAACTTTTAGTTTTCGTTCCTTTTATATAAACGCGCTTGTGTTTTTTCTTTTAACTTTTCTTGCGGGCGGGGCGATAACGGGAGTGTTTTCTATTCTTGGAATAGACTACACGAGTGAAGTGTCAATCGCGCTGATGTTTTTACCAGTCGGGATTTTTATTAAAGGCGTTTTAACGGTAGTAAGATATTTTTCTAAACGAAAAACCTTGGCGGGGTTTTATTACGACGTGGAAATAACGCTTTTTGACGAGCGGATAAAAGTTCGCGGTTTTATGGACAGCGGGAATACCGTTTACGACGGAGTGTCACCAGTAGTTTTTGTCAATAAAAAACTAGCGAAAACGCTTATTAAAAATAATATAATAAAGGCGGGAATTAAGAAAATAATGATACAAACGGTGGCGGGAAAAACGGAAAATCTTGCCTTTAAATTAACTGAAATAAAGATATATAAAGAGGGTGGACAGAATATATTTAATAACGTAACCGCGTGCGTTGCTGATAACGCGTCGTTCGACGGCTACGAAATAATTTTGCACCCCGCGTTAATGGAGGAATTAAAAGATGATAAAAGCACTATTAATACTCAAAAAGTTTCTTAAAATTTTCGATCTTAGCGATAACGTTTTAAGGTACATAGGCGGTGGAGAGGTTTTGCCTCAGCCATATTCGCCCGACGAGGAAGCGAGAATGGTTGAACTTTTATCTGACGACGCTAAAGAGGTGCGAGATAAACTCGTCGAGCATAATTTAAGGCTAGTCGTTTATATTGCCCGCCGATTTGAAAACACCGGCGTGGACCTTGACGACCTCGTTTCCGTTGGAACGATAGGTTTAATTAAGGCGGTCAACTCTTTTAACGCGGAAAAGAACATAAAACTTGCAACTTACGCATCTAGGTGCATAGAAAACGAGATACTTATGCATTTAAGGAGAACGGTTAAATTAAAGAGTGAAGTGTCTTTTGACGAACCGCTCAACACCGACTGGGAGGGTAACGAACTTATGCTCTCCGACGTTATGGGTACTGACGGCGATATAGTTTATAAAAAGATTGAAAACGGCGTGGAAACAGAACTTTTAGGGGTCGCACTCGATAGGCTCTCTGGTAGAGAAAGGGAGATTATGGAACTTCGTTACGGCTTAAACGGAGGCGACGAAAAGACGCAAAAAGAAGTGGCGGATATGCTTGGAATTTCCCAAAGTTATATCTCAAGACTGGAAAAAAAGATTATAGTTCGCCTTAAAAAAGAGTTCGCAAAAATGGTGTAAATATTTAAGGAATTTATATTATAAAAATTTTAGCGTAAAACTCTTGACAAGATAAATTTGTCAATGTATAATAACAATATTCAAAATAGCGTAATATAACGCATTAAAAAGGAGAAAAAAATATGAAAAAATTTAGCGCACTCATCGCACTTTTCTTGTGCGTAACTATCGGCGGCGTTTACGCAACTTGGACCTATGCTGGTAGCGACGATATCACCGACGCTTTGTACGAAGCAAAAGTTACCGTTACTGATGCTGCGTATAGTGGTGCAAACGGAACTTTCAAGGTTGAAAGCAACCTCGTTCTTGAAATCGATCAGGATAACTAACACCACCAAGCTGTTCTTAACTTCCTGCCACAAACTGCAGGTGATGCTATTTACTTAAAAGTTACCTTCACTCCTAACAAGGGTGTTGCATCTGATGATATCGTTGAAAATGCAGTTCCTGCTGAACTCTATTTCACCACTACTATTGTTATGCAGTATACTATCGATGCTGATGGTAACTATAAAGATACTGGAACGGCTGTTGATATCTTTAAGTTTGCTAACCCTGGTGACGGCAATTTAGATGAAAATATTATTTGGACTAAGCAAGCAGACGGATCTTTCACTTATGAACTTGACGAAACTGCTTTGAAAGGTCAAATCGCTCTTAACCACGAAGAACTTGCTGGTGCTAACAACCCTGGTGGAAAACTCGTTCTCGACACCAAGACTGAGCACGATGCGTTCAGAACTGCAGTTGCTGGCAATATCGTTGCGAGAGTAACCGACGGAACTATCAACAATTAATTGCTGACGATTTTTCACTTAAACCAGTCGCGATTTTTCGCGACTGGTTTGTGTGCTTTTTTGAGAAAATTATTTTAACGGATTAATTATGACGCAATACGAAGTATATGTTTTCATACTTTGTTTAATCGTTTTCATTCTTTTAACTACCCTTTCGATAGTGTGCATAACGCTTATAACGAAGATGTATCTTAGGCTCGTTCGCGGTGGACTAGAAGATGAAAAACTGATTAAAGAACATAAAAAATTTTTGCAAAGAAGTTGCAGTAAATTTTCAAAAGCGGTAGATATTGCTATCGCAGTCTTTCTTTGTGCCATTTTAATCTTTATGTTCTCGGGCTCTATTTATATAAACTGCACGCAGAACGTTTATTTCGATAACGTTCCTACGTATAGAGTGGTAAAAACGGGTTCGATGGCGAAGAAAAACAAAAAGAACACTTATCTTGTTGAAAACGGATTAGATAATCAAATTCAAACTTTCGACCTAATCGCAACTTATAAGATTCCAAAAGAAGAAGACCTGAAACTTTACGATATAGTGGTTTACGAGTACGACGATATGCTCATCGTTCACAGAATAGTGGGCATAGAAGAGCCTAACGAAAAACACCCTAACGAGCGATATTTCCTCTTGCAGGGCGACGCTGTTGACGCACCCGATAGATTCCCCGTATTATACTCGCAAATGCGCGGTATTTATAGGGGTGAGAAAATTCCGTTCGTGGGAAGTTTCGTGTTGTTTATGCAATCTCCCGCAGGTTGGCTCTGTATATTACTCGTTGCTATTACCGTATTTGCAACGCCTGTTCTAGAAAAGAAAATTGCTAAAGAGAAAGGGCGTAGGCTGGCGATTATTTTAAGCGTTGAAGAAGAGGTTGTTACGGCGGAGGAAAACACGGAAAAACTTGACGACGAATCTGTTTTTGCTAGGCAATCGTTCGATAAACTAAAAGGCAAAAAAGACGAGAGAACGCTTGAAGAAAAATTACTTGAACTTCCTGAAACTAAAGCGCGTTACGATGAAGTTAGTGCACTACTCAGTTCAATCGTTGGAGCGAGAGTTATAGAGGCTAAAAAGTACAGGACGTTTAAGGTTAAAAATACGCCCGTTGCAAGGCTTGTCGTTCGCGGAAAAACGCTCAACGTTTACCTTGCTATATCCCCAGAATCTCTTGCGGGTAGTAAATATAAATTTACCGACCACTCTAATTCAAGCAAATTTAAGAATTATCCGACTAGAGTTAAAGTTACTTCGGATAGACAGCTTAAGTGGACGAAGGAACTTATTGATAGGATAATCAAAGAAAACCAATTGCTGGTGGGTGATAATGGTGAGAAGTAGAATATTCACCAAAATTCTCGCTTTGGTTTTTGTGTGTGTCACACTTTTAACGGCTGGTGGCGTTTACGCAACTTGGACTTATGGAACGCCTATCGACGATGCGCATAAAGATTTTGGCGTTGGCGTTATGGATTTTACTTTTCCACCTGTTTACATAACTTCCGTTTCAAAAAAGAATGGCGATGGAAAGTTAGTCGTTAACGAGTATTATGATACTCATTTAGACAGTTTAATAACACTTGTGAATAACGCTAGTTCAATGGTTACTTTGACTATTACCGTGCATAACCAAGCGGACGAAGTTTACGCATTTAACGCAGTTAAGTATTTGAACGAGAATTATAGTAACGTAAACATAGAGTATACGTTAGTTAACTTAAAACACGGCGACACGATTGAACCTGGCGCATATCTTACTTTTGACGTTAAGTTTTCTTTTAAGGCAGGGGCTAGCAGGAATAATTTAGTGCTTGATTCATTGATAAACTATGAGTTTACTCTGCTCAGTGAACTTCCCGAAGAAGAAGTTATAGCGGTCAGCGGTGCGCTCGAACAGTTTAAGAATATTATTAACAACGTGGTTAGGCGGACTTCGTATAACGAATTTATCACACAGATGGAAGCTAACGATAAAAACAATAGATTTACTCCTGACTATATCGGTAACGTTGACGATGCTTCTCCTGGCGATAAGGCACTGCTTAACGATCTTTTCGAGGGTAACTTAAAGTTAACTATTAACGGCAAGGAAGAAAAAGTAACTGTTTTAATCAAGAAAAAGAACGTTGATAATAACGTGAATACTGGAGATCAAGACGGCAACGAACTAGTTATATATCTAACCACTGACGGCTTGACGAGTATGTTTGGAAGAGCAATCGTTTACGCAGCGGTATTTACTTCTGAAACTGCTGGAAATAGTTGGTATCAGTATGGCAATATGTATACTGGAAGAGCCCGCATAAAAGGCTATAACGGAAACGTGTTCGGTACTGGTTCGTTCGATACTGAAGAATGGTCGTCTTATGGTGACTCAACCGTTTCTAACGGTCTAAGCATAGAACAAATCATTGAAAAATTATAATGATAAACTAAAAACACTGCTTGAAAGAAAGTTTTCTCGCAGTGTTTTTTTGTTTGTATAAAAATTTTTAAATTGCCGATAATACCTCGAAAGGAGGCTGTTATGAACGGCAAAGTAGTTATATGTGGAATTAACACGGCGACCTTACCAAGACTTAGCGAAAAGCAGACGGTGGAGCTTTTAGAAAGAGTGAGCGCGGGCGATGAAAAAGCAAGAGAGGAATTTATCGTTGGAAATATGCGTTTAGTGCTCTCAATCATCAAGCGATTTTCACCAAAAAACAAGAGTTCTGACGATATTTTTCAGGCGGGTTGCATAGGGCTAATTAAGGCTATGGATAACTTCGATTTATCGGTCGGGGTAAAGTTTTCAACCTACGCAGTTCCGATGATAATCGGGGAGGTGAAAAGACTTCTTCGAGACGGCAATTCGCTAAGAATTTCAAGGAGTATTCGAGATACCGCTTACCAAGTGTTAAAGACGAGGGGGGAATTAGAAAAGCGTGACGAGGAGGCGAGTTTAGAGCGCATAGCGGAAGAGCTAAAAATCAAACTTTCAGAAGTGGTTTACGCGCTCGACGCTATATCCGATAACGTTTCGCTTTACGAGCCGGTTTATAACAAGTCTGGCGATGAACTCTTGCTCGTTGACCAGTTGGGTGACGAGAAAAATACCGACGAGGCGTGGACGGAAAACGTCGCACTGGCAACGGCACTTGATAAACTCAAAGATAGAGAAAAGAAAATTATAACCCTTAGGTATTTTGAGGGGAAGACGCAGACGGAGATAAGCGAGGAAGTTGGGATAAGTCAAGCGCAAGTTTCTCGATTAGAGAAAACCGCTCTCGTTCAAATAAAAAACCTAATCAGAATTTAAATAGCAAAAGAGCCTTCAACGAGGAAGGCTCTTTTACTATTTTTAAGGAAATTATTCTATTTCTGTGTTCTGCTCGTTATGTGCCTTGCGATATTGCATAGGAGGCATAGAATATTTTTTCTTGAAAATACTGTTAAGGTAAGAAAGAGATTCTATCCCGACTATGTCTGCAATTTCTCTTAGCGAAAGGTCGGTTGTTTTTAGATAATACGCAACGTGTTTAAGCCTCAAATTCTTTAGGTAATCAGAGAGGTTTTCGCCCATATACTTCTTGAATAGTCTAGATATATACGAAGGGTTATATCCAGTCTTATTAATAATTTCAGTCACGCTACTTTTTAAGCGGAGCGGAGAGTTGAATTTATAGAGAATATCCTTTAATACTTGCGGTAAATCACCGAATGCATCTTCTTGCGTGTTTTGTGAAGCGATGAGCTTTTTAAGCACTTTAATAACTGCCTCAAACCCGATAAAACGCTTTTTATCAATAGACGTTTCGCTAGAGAATTTGCGCATTAAACTTTCCAGTTCGCTTATCTCGTCACTGGAAAGCACGGCTTTGCCCGCAGGAAAGTTGTTCTTAGCGTAATCGGGATCGCCGAAAATTACTTGGCACAACTGTTCGAATAGGTTTTTGTCAATAAGAATATCCCTATGCGTGCACGCGCCCGAATACCTAAGGTCGTGCATATCGTTTAAGGTCAAAAACCTTAAATCGCCAACAACCAAGTCGTCTTGCGTTCCGTTAAGCACGTGATTGAGTTTTCCCGAAACAACGTACGCAATTTCGTAAAACTCGTGAGAATGCAAGTCGGAATGGGTATTGTGCCATAGCTGAGATGAAATTCCAATGCTATCTTGGATAAAAGTCGAATTTATTAAATGTTTCATACTTAGATTTTAATTCAAAAAAAATGTTTGTCAATAGTAAAACTAAAAAATGTCAAAAGACAGCACTATTGAGTAATTGCAAAACAATTATCTCCCTCTCTATATAATAGTATACTAATTTAAATTACTAAGGCAGACGAGGAATTTGTTTGATAAGCCGTTTTTTATCCAAGTGGAGATAGGGCAAAAAGTAGCATTATGTCAAAATATAGCTAAAAGTAGTAATTGAGGCGTATTGAAATGAGGCTTTCGGAAGTGATAAAATATTTACGGTAAGTTATTTACGGTGGGGGGAAGTGAGGAACTCTTCGCTAAAAAACTTGCCGATTGCTAACCATTAACCGAAAAAAATAAATGAAAAGGAGACTGAAAGATGAAGAAAAAACTTTTGTCGCTGCTTATGGCAGCATTGATGGTGTTCTCCGTAGCACCTATGGCGGCTTGCGGGAGTAGCGTAGACGACATTTCTACCGACCCCAAGACTATTAACGTTAAGATATATAAGGCTGGTTACGGCACCAAGTATATCGAAGAACTCAAAAAGCAGTTTGAAATAACCTTTGCAGATCAAGGCTATAAGATTAAAATTGCTGCGCACGACCCCTTCCTCATGGGCTCGGCTGTTTACAGAAGTATTTATTCAAACTCTGGTATTGACGTTTACTTTACTAGTTCAACTACTGCTGAAACGGGCGTTAACGGTGAATACGGTCAAGTGCTTTTAGATTTAACGGATAACGTTTTCAACAAGCCCGCTATTAAGTTTGACGGTACTGAAGAAGACAAAACCATTAAAGAAAAGATGCTTGCTACCGGTTGGGAATACGAAGGCGCAAGTTGGGAAGGTAAATATTACGGACTTCCTTACGTTTATTCAACTAGCGGACTCGTAATTAACCAGAAACAGTTTAAGGCTATCCTCGGTGCAGACGCTGAATATCCCAGAACTTCAGACGAAATGTTTGAAATGGTTGATGAGATTCAAGCGACTTACGACACGCACTTTAAAGCACCCTTCACTTTCTCTCTTTCGGGAAATAACTACTTAACCGGTGCTGCCGTTCCGTGGATGATTCAACTTATGGGTAGAGACACCTTCCTCAACTATATGGCTATGACGGACGCTGAAGGTAACTGGTTAAGACCTGAGCGTGACGCAAGCGGAAAACTTATCGGTGGTGCTTTCGAAGTGTTCGATCACCCCGCACTTGCAGACGTTGCAACCAACATTTTCAGAATTTTAGACTGGAACACCCACACCAAGAATGCAGCAGGTCAAGGTTTCGAGGCTGCTCAAGCACAGATTATGAGAGGCGAAGCAGTTTTCTACTTCTGCGGTGACTGGATGTATAACGAAGAATACGGCAGATTCGGTCAGTATACTGGCGATATCGACTTTACTAAAACTCCCGTTATCTCAACCGTTGGGGCTAAACTCTTCGGCGAAGGCACTTCTTATAACTTAAGTGCTGAAAAGGCGGACGACGTTTTGTCAACCATAGTTAAATACGTTGACCAAAACCTCGCCGTTGAAGAAATTGAACAAAAAGCAGAGCAAGAACTTTCTATGGATCTTGCAACCGCAGACGTTGAAGCGGTTTGCACCGCTAGAGGCGTTATAAGAGCGGGCGGCGGCGCAATGGCTCACATCGCTAACAACATTTCTGAAGACAAGAAGGAAGTTGCAGAGGCGTTCCTCCGTTTCTGCGCGAGCGAAGAAGCAGGTGCACTCTTTGCTGAGAGTGCTTACACAACCAGTCCTTGGAATACTTCAGCTCTTAAAGATAGCGACATTAAGTATATCGCGTCAGTTGCAAACGTTTTGAGCAACAGATATAACGTTGAAACTTCTTACGCTAATAAGGGTTATAAATTAGCACTTGGCTTAGGCGCTGGAATTTTCCCCGGACTTGGCGAAGTTTGGTCAACCAACTTCTATGAATGGGCTGGCGCAGGTTCTCCCAGAGGTGACGGCGTTAAAGACGGTGAAGTCGGCGTTTCTAAATACGACGAAGAAGGAAAACTTATCGCAGAAGGCAACGCTATTTATAGAAGAGCGGGCGAGGCTATGGCAAAATACCTTTACGACAACGCTTATAACCAAGTTGACAAGAAGGGCTGGAGAGCTCCTGGCGACATTGACTAATATAACCTAACTTAGGAGAAAAGAAAAATGGGTATGGATATATATACCGCGAGTAAACAATTAAAATCTTCAACTAAGAAGCGTCATTACTCGACTATGGAAAAGAAAGATTTCCCATTCGTTGCAATGCTTTTGGCGTGGCCTATCGCACAGATACTCGTGTTTTGGGTTTTCATCAACATTCAGTCAATCTTTATGGCGTTCACTAATACTCACGGGGAACTTTCAATGGAGTCTATTAATAGACTTATAACTTACATCGCTAACGGCGAAGACCATCTCGGAATGGATATTATGGCTCTTATCGGAAAGAGTGCGTTTATTTGGTTCATAATGAACGTAGTTTTATGGGCACCTGGCATCATAATTTCTTATATGCTTACTAGACACACTTTTGGTTCTAAAGTGTTCCGTATTATCTATCACGTTCCGGGGCTCGTTGGTGGCGTAGTATTGAGTACGATATTTAAGGAACTATACGCTGCTGACTCCACGATGATTAACCTATTAGAGTCGCTAGGTGCGGAATTCCCGAAGAAGGTTCAAATCAACGGACTTTTAGGTCACGAATCAACGGCATTCCCAACGCTTATGATTCAAAACATAATTATGAGTTTGTCTGGTGGTGGAATGATTCTTGGCGGAACGTGGATGCGTATACCTCAAGAGGTTTTGGAATCAGCCGAACTTGACGGCTGTGGATTCTTTAGAGAAATATTCCAAATTTCAATTCCTTGTGCTTGGCCGACAATTTCAACGATGATTATCTTCTCTATGACGGGTATCTTCGTTGCTGACTTAGGTTTCTACCTATATTCTGATGGAACTGGTAAGTTCGGAATGGCGTCTATTGGTTTCTATCTTTATAGGCTTAGAACTTCAATCTCAGAAGTTGGTGGCGATCAGGCTCTATACCTTTACGGTTACGCATCGGCGTTTGGTCTATTTATTACCGTAATAACTTGGCCTATCGTTATATTCTCAAGATGGCTTCTCTCTAAAGCCAACGACGACGTAGGATTTTAAGGAGGGGCATTATGAAGAAAAAATTTCACATTAAAGGATGGAGTAAGTTTTTAGGATATCACTGGACGGTTAAATTAACCTTAATCCTCTTCTTCCTATACTTTTTCGCTCAAGCACTTATCAGTCTTTATCCCTTTTTCTGGGCGTTTAACAACTCGCTCAAAACGGTTGACGAGTATTACGCTAGCACGTCGGCAATCACCACTTCGTGGACGTTTACAAACTACGTGGTGATGATAGATATGTTTAAGGTCGGAAACATCGGTATGGGAACTATGCTATTTAACGCAATTTGGCAGACCTTCCTTTACTTGTTCGTAAACCTTATGTCTTCCGCATTCGTTGCTTATGCGCTTGCAAAATTCCGCTTCCCCGGAAGCGAATTCTTGTGGGGATTTCTAATCTTCATTCAGATAATTCCGATTTTCGGAACGGGCGCGTCTAGCTATAAGTTGTTCTATGAACTTAACATGGTTAATAACCCTTGGCTTATTTGGATAGGCTGGTCCGGCGGTTTCGACTATTCTGCGTTCATTCTATACGGAACGTTTAGAGGAATTGACGGCGCGTATAGCGAATCGGCTAAACTTGACGGCGCGAACAACTGGCAGATATTTATGAAGTTAATCTTCCCGATGGCTTTCCCCGCGATGTTGGCACTTATGGTAACTAACTTCGTTGGTAGATGGAACGACTATACCACCG
>JAFQLO010000011.1 GCA_017414525.1 Clostridia bacterium
AACATTTAATAAATATAAAACAACAATTTTGAAAATTAAGGAGAAAAGATATA
Organism: Clostridia bacterium; assembly: GCA_017414525.1. Classification (GTDB taxonomy): domain Bacteria; phylum Bacillota; class Clostridia; order Christensenellales; family Borkfalkiaceae; genus UBA1259. The sequence continues at coordinate 54 of JAFQLO010000011.1, forward strand.
TGAAAACTATTGGTATTGACTTAGGAACTACTAACTCTTGCGTTGCGGTTATGGAAAACGGTGAACCCGTCGTTATCGCTAACGCTGAAGGCTCTAGAACTACTCCGTCAGTCGTTGCATTCCAAAAAGACGGCGAAAGACTCGTTGGTCAAGTTGCAAAACGTCAGGCGGTTTCTAACCCCGACAGAACGGTGTCTTCTATTAAAAGACATATGGGTTCTGACTATAAGGTTGCTATTGACGATAAAAAGTATACCCCGCAGGAAATTTCTGCAATGGTTCTTACTAAGCTTAAAAAAGACGCACAGGCATATCTTGGCGGAACTGTTACCGACGCGGTAATCACCGTTCCTGCATATTTTTCTGATAGTCAGCGTCAAGCAACTAAGGACGCTGGTAAAATTGCTGGACTTAACGTTCTTCGTATAATCAACGAGCCTACTGCTGCTGCTCTTTCTTACGGACTTGACAAGGAAGGCAAAACTCAAAAGGTTATTATTTACGACCTTGGCGGTGGTACTTTCGACGTTTCTATTATGGAAATTGGTGACGGCGTATTCGAAGTTTTGGCAACACATGGAAACAATATGCTCGGTGGTGACGACTTCGATAAGAGAGTTATGGATTATCTCGTTGCGGAATTTAAGCAGAAAGAGGGTATCGATTTAACTAACGATAAACTCGCTATGCAAAGACTTAAAGAGGCTGCTGAAAAGGCGAAGATCGAACTTTCCGGTATGACAAAAACCAACGTAAACCTTCCCTTTATTACGGCTGATGCAACTGGTCCTAAACATCTTGACGTTGATATTACCAAGCAGAAGTTCGACGCTCTAACTGAAGATCTCGTTGCTGCAACCGTAGCTCCTATGCAGAACGCTATGAAAGACGCTGGTCTTTCTTATTCTGAAATCGATAAGGTTATTTTGGTCGGTGGTTCAACTCGTATCCCCGCTGTCGTTGATGAAGTTAGAAAGGTTACTGGCAAAGAACCGTTCAAGGGCATTAACCCTGACGAATGTGTTGCAATCGGTGCTGCAATTCAAGGCGGCGTTCTCTCTGGTGAAGTTAAAGACGTGCTCCTCCTCGACGTAACCCCCTTGTCACTCGGTATCGAAACTCTCGGTGGAATCTGCACTAAACTTATTGAAAGAAACACCACTATTCCGGTTAAGAAATCTCAAGTATTCTCAACTGCTGCTGATAATCAAACGGCTGTTGATATTCATATCTTGCAGGGTGAAAGAGAGTTCGCTAAAGATAACAAAACTCTCGGCAACTTCCAGCTTACTGGAATCGCTCCCGCTCCCAGAGGAGTACCTCAGATTGAAGTTACCTTCGATATCGACGCTAACGGTATTGTAAACGTTTCAGCAAAGGATATGGGAACAGGTAAGAGCCAAAATATAACCATTACTTCTTCTACCAATCTTTCTGATGCTGATATTGACAAGGCTGTTAACGAAGCAAAGCAGTATGAGGAAGAGGATAAGAAGAGAAAGGAAGCAGTTGATAATCACAACAAGCTCGACGGACTTATTTTCACTATTGAAAAATCAATGAAAGATCTCGGCGATAAGATCTCTGAGGAAGACAAGGCTAAACTTGAAGAACTCGTTAAAGAGGCAAAAACTGAACTTGCAACTAACGATAACGATAAGATCGTTGCTGCAACTGAAAAGCTCTCTAACGAATCTCAAGCAATCTTTGGCAAGATTTATCAACAGGCAAACCCCAACGGCGGAGATCCTAACGCTCAGGGCGGTGCTGGTGGCGAAGAATTTCACCAGTAACACAAAATAATATTATACGTAAAAACGCAACTGAAAGGCAAATTTTTGCCTTTCAGTTTGTGCTAAATAGAACTAATGATTATGAACAACTTATTATTTTCAGCGGTTGCGCTTTCCGATGCAATCGTTAACACTTTAACTAGCGCACTTGGCAGTTGGTACGTTATCCTCTTTAACGCTTTTGGCATTATTGCTATGCTCGTTAAGGTTTGTGAGTTTCAATTAAAAACTCGCAATAAAATTATAATTTTTGCAACTATTGCAAGTTGCTCTTGGTTTATTTATTTTATCCTTCAAGGGGATTTTGCAAGTGCGTTTTCCAACTTGATACTTATTATCCAAGGCATTATTTTTTATCAAAGAGGTAAACATAAATGGGCAAGTAGTATTATTTGGCTATTCGTGTTTATCGGTGCGCAAGCGGTTTTCGGTATTTTGACTTTTAAAACTGCGCTTGATTTATTCCCCATATTCGGTGGAGCATTTTTAACTGTTGCATACTTCGTTATGCAAGAAAAAAGATATAGGCTCATCGTTATTTTCGGTATGAGTTTGTGGCTACTTAACAGTATAACTAAGGGTTATTTGCTCGCAACTATTAACGATGCGTCTTGCGTGATTTCTGCGATTATCGGACTGGTAAGGTTTACTTTAATCGAAAAGAAACAAAACGAGCAGAAACAACTTCAAAAAGAAAACGAATAATTACTTTATAGGATTATTATGGCAAAGAAAGATTATTATGAAATTTTGGGTGTTAGTAAGAACGCAACGCCCGACGAGATAAAAAAAGCGTATAGAACGCAGGTTAAAAAATATCACCCCGACCTTCACCCCGGTGACGAGGCGGCAGCGGAAAAGTTCAAAGAACTTAACGAGGCGCACGAGGTTTTATCCGACGAAAAGAAGAGAAAAAACTACGACACTTTCGGTGATCCCAACGGCAATATGGGTGGATTCGGAGGTGGCGCAAGTGGCTTTGGCGGGTTTGGTGGTTTTGAGGATATATTCGGCGATATATTCGGCGGGTTCGGTGGCGGAGAACTAGAACGCAGACTAAAACAAAAGGTCAAGACATTACCATCGAACTAGTTTTAAGTTTTCTCGACGCGGCAAAAGGTTGCAAACGAGAGATTTCTTATAGCAGAAACGAAACGTGTGCAAGCTGTAAGGGTACTGGTGCGAAAAACGGCACGGCTTATAAGACTTGTGAAAAGTGCGGTGGTACTGGGCAGATTCAGTATACTTCAAGCAACGGCTTTTTCCGTTCGGTAAACGTGAGAGCGTGCGACGAGTGTAGAGGAACTGGTAAGAAAATTATCGACAACTGCAAGGATTGCGGTGGAAAAGGTTACGTTAGAAAGACCACTACTTTGACTCTTGATATTCCCGCTGGTGCAGATACTGGAAGTTACATTAGAAAAGTTGGTTTTGGCGAGGCTAGCAAAAACGGCGGAGCGAGCGGTGATTTAATCGTCGTTATGCGCGTAGAACCTAGCAAAATCTTCGAGCGTTCTAACTTTGACTTAAGGGTTAAAGTTCCCGTTAGCGTAACGACGGCTGCTCTCGGCGGAAAGATCACTATTCCTCTAATTGACGATACTATGGAGTACACTATCCCAGAAGGAACGCAGAGCGGAAAAATTTTCGTTATTCGCGGTAAGGGTATTAAATCTTCTAGAGGAACTGGCGATCTTATAGTTACGGTAATCGTTGAGATTCCCACCAAACTTACGAGAGAACAAAAGAAACTTTTAGAGCAACTGGAAAAGACGAGCGACGTTAAGAGTTGCGCGCAAATGAAACAGTATAGAGATAAAATGGAAAGTATGTACGGTGTAGATCCGTATAAAAACTAATATGAGTAAATTTATTGAACTTACGATAACTACCAGCCACGAGGGTGCGGACGTAATAAGCGATATGCTTTGGGAATATACCGATTCTGGCGTGGTGATTAGCGATATTGAGGACGTTATCGCGCTCGATAGAGAAGGCAAAACTTGGGACTATGCGGACGAATCCATCTTCAAGCAAGATAAAACCGTTCTCATAAAGTGCTACTTCCCAGTAGACACCGCTAATAAATCAATTAAACTAGTAGAAAAGAGGCTTATTGATTTTAAGGCGGGCGAGTTCCTCGATTTTGGAACGTTGGAAACTGCTAAACGTGAGATTGACGGCGACCTTTGGCGTGAACAATGGAAGGAACATTTCAAGCCTATTCATATAGGCAAAATCGTCATTCTTCCCGAATGGATAAAATACCAAAAGAAAGAAGAGGAACTAGTAGTTCTTTTAGACTCTAATATGGCGTTTGGAACGGGCGAACACGAAACCACCTCTATGTGCGTGGAGTTCTTGGGCGAACTCGTAAGAAAAGAAGACGTGGTTTTAGACGTTGGTTGCGGTAGCGGAATTCTTGGAATTACCGCAAGCAAGCTCGGTGCTAAAGAAGTTATTATGACTGATATCGACGAGTGCGCGGTAACTGCAACCGAACACAATATGAAACTTAATAGCATCACTAACGGCAAGGTTCTTCTTAAAAATCTTTTAGACGATAACACCGTTAAAGGAAACGTTATCGTGTGCAATATTATGGCGGAAGTGCTCATCGCGTTTGCTCCGCACATAGGCAAAAATTTACTTGACGGCGGAAAGATTATTTTAAGCGGAATTTTGGTGGATAGATTATCGGCGGTAAAACAAGCTTATCTTGAGGCTGGGTTTAACTTCGTTAAGGAAAAAATTAAGGGCGAGTGGTCGGCACTCGTTATGAGTAAAAATTAAATGAAAGCAGTTGTGTTTACTCTCGGCTGTAAGGTCAACGAATGTGAGAGCGATTCGTTGATTGCGGGATTAATCGAGCGTGGCTACGAGGTTAGCGATAAACTTGAAGTCGCTGACTTATACATAGTTAATACGTGTGCGGTCACTTCCGAGGCTGAGAAAAAATCTCGCCAAACGGCTAGCAGAATAAAAAAACTTAATAGCAGTGCAAAGATAATTTTTACCGGCTGTGCAGTTCAAAAAAATCCCAGGGCGTTTTCCGAAAAGGACGGAAACTTTTTGGTTACGGGTGTTTTTGGCAAACAGAAGATTTTAGATATGCTCGACTGGTCAGGTGAACATATCAGCAACGAGAGCAAGGTTTTTGAGGAACTTTTAGTGACTAACTCATTAAGAACGCGCGCTTACGTTAAAGTTCAGGACGGTTGCAACAACTTCTGTTCGTACTGCATTATTCCTTATCTTCGCGGTAGAAGCCGTTCAAGATCACCTCAAAGCATTTTGGACGAGCTGAACGCCATTAAACCTAAAGAGGCGGTCATTAACGGAATAAACCTCTCGGCTTATAACTTCGAGGGGGTTGACCTTAAAGGGCTGATGGATATATTAAAGGACGTGCCGACTAGAATAAGGTTAGGCTCGTTAGAGGCAAGGGTAATTACCGACGAGTTTTTAACATCGCTTAAAAACCTCTTTGATTTTGCACCGCATTTTCATTTGTCACTTCAATCGGGTTCAAACGCCGTGCTTAAAAGTATGAATAGGCGTTATACCACCGAAGAGTATTTATATAAGGTTAATTTAATTAGAAAATACTTCCCGAACGCGGGGATAACCACCGACGTTATCGTTGGGTTTCCAACCGAAACGGAAGAAGAGTTTAATAGGTCGATGGAGTTCATAAAGGCGGTGGAGTTTTCTGACGTGCACGCCTTTCCGTTTAGCCCTAGAAGTGGGACGAAAGCGTTTCAGATGCCAGACCTCTCTCCCGAAATAAAGAGGGAAAGACTCAATAAACTCCTCGAAGTTAAGAGAGAATTAAAAGAAAACTTCGCGTTTAAAATGAAAGGGCAAGTTTTAGAAATGCTCCCAGAGGAAGTTAAAGACGGATACTTAGAGGGATATACCGAGAATTATTTGAGGGTATACCTAAAAGAGGAAGAAACCGTTGGTAAAATTATAAAAATAAGAGTGGGCGAGCCGTTTAAGGACGGCGCGCTCGCACAAAAAATTTAAGGAGAAAATTATGAAAGATTGTTTGTTTTGCAAGATTATCGCTGGGGAAATTCCCGCAACCAAAATGTATGAAGATGAAAATATGCTCATATTTAAGGATATTGATCCTAAGGCAAAAAACCACTTTTTGTGCGTTCCAAAGAGCCACTTTAAGCTCCTTGCCGATATGACCGAAGAACAAGCGGAAATGCTTAAAGCTTGCTTTAAGAAGATTCCAGAACTTCAAAAAGAACTTGGTTTAGAGAACGGCTATCGCTTGGTAATAAATCAAGGCGACGATGCGGGGCAAACGGTTTTCCACTTGCACATCCACATTCTTTCAGGTCAAAAAATGGGTTGGACACCCGCTTAAAGTTAACACTATGGAAACATCAACGGCTAGTTCGTTGGTGTTTTTTTATTGCATATTGACAGTGCTACCAAATTATGGTAGAATGTAAAAAAGTAATTAGTGAGAATATTTTTATAAAAAACAGTTCTTTACTGCAATTATAGTATAGATTAACTAGGAGGCAAAAATGGAGAAAGTAATAAAACGAATTTTTTGTGTATTAATGTGTCTAATCATCCTATTTTTGTTCTTGGTAAGCATATTCTTTTTGTCTATGTACGTTGATTGTGGAGGGAACGAACCTACTTATTACGAAAAGAACGTGAAGCGTCACCAACACGATATAGAGAAAGGCTATCAAAGACCAGAATTTTCTACAAAATATACCGAAGAAGAACATATAGAAAGGCTACACGAGTTAGCGATGGAAAAATTATATCGAAAATATGGTACGAATGGTTACAGATATGAGATATATACGGTATACTCTTTTCAGTTGGAGCCTGAATACTTTTTGATTCAAGAGTATGCACAACACTTAATATCTAATAAACTAGTGGAAGAACCATGCAGATACTGGATGGGATTTATAGAGAATGATGAGTATTATATAATAGTTAACGATTTTTATGGGAGCATTATATATTATAGTGAAGACATTGAAAATAGTTTGTATATAAACCAGAAGGATGAACGTGCTTATTTAGGGGAAAATCCATATAGCATAAACGGAGTGTTAGATAAGAAAAAGTTTTACGGCGGATTTGGGCAATTTGCTTGGATTGCAAACGATATACTCTATGTTCTTGATTCATTTGAAGAATATGGTTCTCGCGCCATATTTGTGCGTTTTAGTGATCCTAAACCATTTGATCTTGGTGGATTTAAGGAATGCCGTTTCGTTTATTATGACCAAAGGGTGCGGTTTAAGGAATTTAAGCAGTTATTTGATTATTCAAAAAAATAAAGAAAGTATATAAATAAAAAACCGCTTGAAAATTTCAAGCGGTTCTTTTGTTTATTCAATTAGTAATTGATAACTCTAAGTTGGAAGTAAGCCTTGGGGTGGTCGCAAACGGGGCACTTTTCAGGTGCTTCCGCGCTATCAATGATGTGACCGCAGTTTCTGCAAACCCAAACGACTTTTTCATTTTTCTTAAACACCGAACCGTCCTCGATGTTTTTAAGGAGCGCAAGGTATCTTTCCTCGTGTTCTTTTTCAATAGCAGCAACGCCGGCAAAGAGTCTAGCGATGTCGTCAAATCCCTCTTCTTTAGCCTCTTTAGCCATTCTTGCATACATTTCAGTCCATTCGCCGTTTTCACCAGCGGCAGCGTCCTTTAAGTTGTCAACAGTTGAGCCCATTCCGTCGTGAAGGAGCTTAAACCAAATTTTTGCGTGTTCTTTTTCGTTGTCAGCGGTTTCTAGGAAGAAAGCAGCGATCTGCTCGTAACCCTCTTTTTTTGCCTTTGAAGCGTAATATGTATATTTGTTTCTATCTTGTGATTCGCCAGCAAACGCTTCCATCAAATTCTTTTCTGTTTTCGTACCTTTAAAATTCATAATTATCACCTCAAAATATTATTAACGGTATTATAACTAAATTTTTAGCCATTGTCAATAGTAAATGAAAAATTTAAAATTCTTTTTTCCCCAAAAGAAAATCTGCCGATACATCTAGTAAATCGCAAAGCTTATCAAACGTTTCAAGGGAGGGAAGAGCCTTTCCGTTTTTATACATTGACATCGTTGCTTTGGTAATCCCTAGCGACTTTGCCAGTTCAGCGTAATTTATAGTAGACGTCTTGACCGCCTCTTGCAGTTTTTTGCTAAAAATTTTCCTCGTTTCCATAAAAATAGTTTAATACAATCTAACTATTTTTACTTAAAAGTTAGACATAATCTAACTTAATACTATTGACATTTAGATTAAATAGTTTTATAATAAAGTTACTAACTAATAGGAGATGCAGTTATGAGGAAGATTTTTATTAAGGTTTTGACGGTTTGTTTAATAATTTGTTCTTTGCTCGGTGCGCTTACTGCGTGCGGAGATAATAATGGTCACACTCACACATATCCTGAAACTTACACTTTTGATAGCGAGTTCCACTGGTTTGAGTGCGAGTGTGGAGAGAAAAAGTCTACTACCCAGCACACGTTTACCGATGGAAAATGTGAGTGTGGTTATGAGCAAAAAGCAGAACATACGCACGATTACACTATAACTAACTTTGACGAAATTAAGCATTGGAAAGAGTGTTCTTGTGGAGATAAGAAAGAATTAACCCAGCACGCTTTTACCGATGGAAAATGTGCGTGTGGTTATGAGCAAAAAGCAGAACATTCGCACGATTACACTAT
>JAFQLO010000012.1 GCA_017414525.1 Clostridia bacterium
AATATATCTCGATTTTTTAAGATAGATAACGTCACCCTTTTCCGCATTATGAAGAGCAGGCGCGACCTCCGATTGCCCGCCAACGACTTGTCCCTTTACCTTAACTTGCTGGTCGCAAAGGGTGCATTTATCAAGAGTATAGATCTCTTTTCCGTCCTCGCCGTCTTTTAAGCAGTAATACTGCTTTTTCTGCGCAAGTTGATGTTCGCACGTAGTAGAGCAAGCGGCGGTGTAAGGCACGAAACACAGCGAAATCATCGCTAAAATTAAACAAAGTATCTTTTTCATCATTCCCCTTATACCTTTAGATTCTCTCTGCAATTTTAGTTAAGAAATCTCTGCTGTTCAGTTTAACCGGCGTCACGCCGTCCTTTTTGAATAGACCAACCAAATCGCCCGTCATATAACCGCTTTCGATAGTTTCAATCGTTGCTTTTTCTAGCTTTTCGCCAAATGCGGTAAGCTCGGGAAGTTCGTCAAGTTCGCCCCTCTTTTTAAGTGCGCCGGTCCACGCAAAGATGGTTGCAACTGGGTTGGTGGAAGTTTCTTCGCCCTTGACGTACTTATAGTAGTGTCTAGTAACCGTTCCGTGCGCAGCCTCGTATTCGTAAACGCCGTCTGGTGAAACCAAAACGCTAGTCATCATCGCAAGGCTACCGTAAGCGGTGGCAACCATATCACTCATAACGTCGCCGTCGTAGTTCTTGCACGCCCAAACGATTCCGCCCTCGCTTCTAACGATTCTTGCAACGACGTCGTCGATAAGAGTATACATATACTCTATACCCGCTTTTTCAAACTTCTCTTTATATTCGTTCTCGTAAATGGTGCTAAATATTTCCTTAAAGTTTCCGTCGTAAACTTTGCTAATGGTATCTTTAGTAGAAAACCAAAGTGGCAAACGCATATCAAGCGCGTAATTAAAGCACGCCCTAGCAAAACTTGCGATAGACTTATCGGTGTTGTGCATAGCCATAACCACGCCGTTATCGCCAAACTCGTGAATAGTTTTAACTTCCTTTTCACCCTTTTCGTTAGTAAAAACGAGTTCCGCCTTTCCTTTACCTGCCTTGCCGTCAACCGCCTTATAAATATCGCCGTAAGCGTGACGGGCAATAACTATCGGTTTTGTCCAAGTGGGAATATAAGGGGTGATTCCGTCTAGCAATATAGGCGCGCGGAAAACCGTGCCGTCTAGTGCAGCCCTTATCGTTCCGTTAGGACTCTTATACATTTTTTTGAGGTTATATTCGGTCACCCTCTGCGCGTTAGGGGTAATGGTAGCACACTTAACCGCAACCCCGTATTTTTTGGTTGCCTCTGCGCTGAGGACGGTAACTTTATCGTCCGTTTGGTCACGATAAGGAAGCCCCAAATCGTAATACTCCGTTTTAAGTTCTACGAAAGGCTCTATTAAAATCTCCTTAATCCATTTCCAAAGCACTCTGGTCATCTCGTCCCCGTCCATCTCGACTAGGGGTGTTTTCATCTTAATTTTTTCCATAGTTAACTCTCCTTATTTATCGGGTACATTGTAACACAAAACGCCTCTATTTACAAGTGTTTTGCGCCCTTTGCGCCAAAGCCGTTTAAGATTCCCGAATCAAACCTAGTTATAAAAGTAGTCTGCTCAGCAAACCTTTTAAGCGAAAGTTCTATCATTTTATTAAGCATCTTGGAAAAACCTTTCATAGTGTTTGAAAATAGGTAAAACGCTAACGACCCTGGAACGGTGTTTATCTCGTTTACACAAACGGTTTTCCCCACGACGAAATAGTCTATCCTTATAACCCCGCAAAGTTTAAGTTCACGATAAATCTTCTCGGTAGTTTTTCTAATTTTATCCCGCACGCCACGCTCGATATTTGCAGGGAATTCCCGCTTTCCGCTGACGTACTTATCCCCAAACGATAAAAACTCTTTCCCACCAGTTGGTTTTTCGCACTCGGAAATAGCAATACCGTTTGTTTCTCTGTAAGCCGCGCAGTTTATTTCTATAAAGTTTTCAAGTTTGCTTTCGATAATCGCACCAAATCCGTAACGCAAGCAAACTAAAAAGGCGCGCCTTAACTCCTCATAATTTTTCGCCACCGTAACTCCGATGCTTGAACCGAGTTTATTAGGTTTCACCACCACCGGAAAGCCTAGTTTTTCTTCCACTACCAGCAAGTCTTCTTCCTTTTCCGCATAAACTGACGGCAAGCATTTTACCCCTATACCTTTTAAGAAAATCTTACTAAACCGCTTATCTATGCATACGGAAGAGGCTAAAACGTCAGGTGATGCAAGCGGGATTTTATTCATTGATAGAACGCCTGCTAAACTTCCGTCCTCCCCCCTTTCACCGTGCATACAGTTAACTGCAACTGCTAACTTATCAATAGGTTTAAGTTTGTTTTTACTTATAGCGTATAGGGTATTATCTCCGCCCGTTAGGCAAACCCTAGTTAACGTTTTAAGGTTTAAGGAAGAAAAACCGTCCAAATCAAATAGGCTTTCACCCGTATACCAAACGCCCTCTTTATCCACGTAAATAGGCATAGGGTTATATTTTTCTCTATCAATAGAGTTAAGCGTCATAACCCCAGTTATTATAGACACGTCGTGTTCCACCGACTGACCACCGAAAAATACGCCAACAGTTTTCATAAAAAAATGCACCTCCGCAAAATTTTCTTAGCTCGGGTGCATAAAGTTTTTATCAGTTGTAATTATCAGGCAAGTCGTTTTCAAACAATACCACGTCGCCCTCTTTAATGATAGTATTGAGATATTTGTTAGCTTTGTTAAGCGTTTTTTCGAACTTTATATTTTCTCGATCCATTCCGCCGTCAAGCAAACCCTTAATTAACATCTCTGCGTTGTGCTTGCCGATAACGATGACCATATCGGAATGCTTTGCAAGCGTCTTACCCATCTCGTAGTTTGCAACGTTTTCGATTTTTCCAAGTTCCACAAGTCCTGGGGTTAACACGATTTTTCTTCCGCTGAAAGTATCTAAAACGTCCATAGCCGCGGTTATTCCGTCAACGTTGGAGTTATAACTATCGTCTATAATTACTATATTCTTATTGTTTGGGAGAAGTTCCAACCTATGCCCGATAGATTGAAGTCTACTAATCCCGACCGCAATATCTTCCACAGAAAGCCCTATCCTATACGCGACCGCCGCCGCGAGGCAAATATTTTTAACGCTGTGCTTTCCTAAAAGAACGGTCGAACACTTTATCGGTTTTTCCCCTTTAACGTTAAGCGTAAAGGTCATACCGTGCGTATCCATATTAATATCGGTTGCAGTAACCAAGTTATCTTCTCCCGATATTCCCGCAAAATACTTTTCCCCGTTAAACCTATCGAATAGTTTTACCGAATTAGCGTTGTCAGCAGAGAAGAACGCCTCGCCACCCTCTTGCATATTCTCGAAAAGTTCAAACTTGGTGTCCATCGTGCACTCTATACTTCCAAACGTTTCAAGGTGCTGTGAGTTTACGCCCGTTAAAACGGCGTACTTAGGTTTAACCAGTTTCGCAAGAGCAGCAATATCACCCCTGCTCCTAGCACCCATTTCCGCAATAAAC
>JAFQLO010000013.1 GCA_017414525.1 Clostridia bacterium
ACCAACAAGGTTTATCTCGTCCAAAACGTTTCGCGAGCCTTGAACTGCTCGTTTATAACGCCTTAAATAAGCCGTTCTAAACTTTGTTAAGGCAGATTATTAAAAGCATAATAAAAGCGCGTTGGTTTTCCAACGCGCTTTTTGTATGAATTATATTATAAGCATATTATTTTCATTTATTTTAGTGTCGGTTGCGAGGGAGTAGAGGTCTTGGGCTAAAACGTCTATCTCAAAGCATTTTTCTTGGAATTTCTTTAAGGCTGAGGCGTCGCTCTTTCTAGTAAGCAAGGGAACTTCGCTTCTCTCTTTTAAGAGGGAAATTATATCCTTTTTATTTGAATCTAATGCTAAAATTTTTGCGTAAAGTTTACTGTCTAGGCAATCGAAAAGGAATTTTTCTTTTATTCCCAAAAGGTTTGAGGTGAGTATTCGTCTTATTCTCGTTTGCGGGTAACGCTTAGTGGAAACTTTTTCAACGAGTGCGTCAACTGAAAGGTTGTCTTTTGAGAGTGCCTTTATTCTGTTTTCTAAACCCTCTGTGCAATCGATAATTTTTCTTAGGTCGTCTTCGCTAGAACGAGCAAGGGCAGCCATTATTATTTTATCAAACGCAAAAGGGTAGCCTTTTAAGTCTTTATAAACGAATGGGGGAAGGTTGCCTTTTGTCTTTTTAACTTCGCCCGCCTTAATCTTTTCTCTAATGCTGGTTGCACTGGTAATTCCTTTTTTCAGTTCGCGGTCGTTATGGTCACCCTCACGGAGCATAGGATAAATGGCGATTCCGCTCTGGTTTTTTAGAAGGGCTTTCGTATATTCTAATCCTAAAATATTGTTAGGTGAAGAAACTAGGTCTTGATTAAAACCGTCGCTAGAGAGTTCACTCACCGCTAGGAATTTGGCTTTTGCAAGGGAAACGCCCTTATCTAAATGTGCTTTTAATGCTTTTTTGAATTCTTTTGATTCGTTGTTTAAGGCGCGGGCGAGAGAATAATATTCTTCCGCGCTTCCGCTCTCAACGCCAAAGCATAATCCGTCGACTACGCCCAAATCGCATATTAAATTTACCGCACCTCTAGCAAAGCACTCGGCATTTGCCGTTGCAAAGACTGTGGGCAGTTCAATTACCGCGTCTGCTCCCGCAAGAACGGCGTGGCGTGCGCGAGAAAACTTATCCAAAATCGCAGGTTCACCGCGTTGGGTGAAGTTCCCGCTCATTATAACTATAACTTTTTCCGCGCCGAGAACGTTTTTAACGTAATCGATATGTTTTAGATGCCCTAGGTGAAAGGGGTTGTACTCAGCAATAACTGCGCAAATTTTCATAAAAAGTGCAAAAACCTCAAACTATTAATTTACTTTTTTAATTAAATGGTGTAAAATGATATAGTAATAGTATTTTACAACATTTTTGGTAAAAACACAATACATTTAAACATTTTATAAAAGGAGTGTAGAATTATTATGTCACAGGTTTTGGAAAATATCAAAAAAGAAGCCAGCCTTTTGGGTAAAAACATCGTTCTTCCCGAGGGCGAAGATTCAAGAGTCGTTAAAGCGGCTGAACTCGCTGCTAACGAAGGTCTTGCTAAAGTTACTCTTCTTGGTAACCCCGATGAAATCAAAATGAACAATCCCGACGTTTGCCTAGATAAGGTTGTTGTCGTTGACCCCGTTACCAACGAAAAGACGGAAGTTTACGCGGAAATGCTCTATAAGGCAAGAGAAGGCAAAATCAACAAAAAAACCGGCGCTCCCGAATATGCTGACGTTGCTGCTGCTAAAGCGTCTATTCTTAAAGATTACACTATGTACGCTGCTCTTATGTTAAAAGCAGGCGACGTTGACGGTTTGGTTTCCGGTGCTTGCCACTCAACGGCTAACACCCTCCGCCCCGGTTTGCAGGTAATTAAGACTGCTCCTGGAATTAACACCGTTTCTTCAAGTTTCATTATGGTTGCTCCTAATATGGACAATCCTTATAACCCCGACGGCGTTGCAGTATTTGCAGATTGCGCAATCAACATTGAACCCGACGCTCAACAGATTGCAGACATCGCTATTTCTTCTGCCGAAACAGCTAAGAACATCGCTGGCATCGAACCCAGAGTAGCAATGCTTTCTTTCTCAACCAAGGGTTCTGGTAACGACGATAAGTTCTTTAAGTCAGTTCCCAAGATGCAAGAGGCTACCGCTATCGCTAAAGCCGCTGCTCCCGACCTTAAACTTGACGGCGAATTCCAGTTCGACGCAGCAGTTGCTCCCGAAGTTGGTAAGTTAAAAGCTCCCGATTCATCTGTTGCAGGAAATGCAAACGTTTTCATTTTCCCCAACATCAACGCTGGTAACATCGGTTATAAAATCGCACAGCGTTTCGGCGGATATATGGCACTCGGTCCTATCTGCCAAGGCTTTGCTAAACCTATTAACGACTTATCTCGTGGTTGCAACGTTGACGACGTCGTTGCAGTTATCGCTATCACCGCACTTCAAGCAAAATAATAAACGAAAAGGAAATATAGATTATGAAAATTTTAGTTATCAATGCAGGAAGTTCTTCGCTTAAATATCAGCTTATCGACATGGCTGACGAAAGCGTTATCTTAAAAGGCGTTTGTGAAAGAATAACTTTCACTGGCGGTCAGCTCACCCAGAAAACTTTTGACGGAAGAGAATGTGTTATCTCTCAAGATATGCCCTCTCACAAAGAGGCTATGGAGCTCGTGTTAAAAGCTATGCTCGATAGCGAAAAAGGCGCACTCAAGAGCATTGACGAAATCAGTGCAGTAGGTCACAGAGTGCTCCACTCCGCAGAAGACTTCAAAGAATCAGTTGTTATCGACGACGAAGTTATTAGAATTTGCGAAAAGAACGCAGTTTTCGGACCTCTCCACATGCCTGGCAACATCGCTTGCATTAAGAGTTGCAGAGAAGTTATGCCCGGAGTTCCTATGGTAGCCGTGTTTGATACCACTTTCCATTCTACTATGCCTGCAAAAGCGT
>JAFQLO010000014.1 GCA_017414525.1 Clostridia bacterium
AGTGAATAGCCGGTAGATTTTGAGAGGAACGGTACGGTTCTTGAAGATCTGGGGTTAACCTCTATTACGTAAACGTCCTCGTTCTTATCAACGATGAACTGAATGTTATAAAGTCCCACGATGCCGATGCCAAGACCTAACTTCTTGCCGTAGTCTAATATCGTTTGCTTTGCCTTTTCGCTTACCGAGAAGGTGGGATAAACGCTTATCGAGTCGCCAGAGTGGATACCAGTTCTTTCGATAAGTTCCATAATACCCGGGATAAAAACGTCCTTTCCGTCGCAAACTGCGTCGATTTCAAGTTCTTTACCTATGATATATTTATCGACCAAGATCGGGTGATCTTCGCTTATATCAACTGCCGTTTTAAGGTAAGTGCGGAGCGCGTTCTCGTTACCTACTATTTGCATTGCTCTTCCACCTAATACGTATGAGGGACGGACGAGAACGGGATAGCCTATTTCCTCTGCTACCTTCACCCCGTCTTCAACGCTAAATACCGCTTGACCTTTCGGCTGAGGAATTCCGAGTTTTGTCATAATCTTTTCAAACGCATCTCTATCCTCTGCGTTATTTATTGCCTCGCAATCAGTACCGATAATCTTTGCACCTCTTTCCATAATAGGTTCAGCGAGGTTAATAGCCGTCTGCCCGCCGAGTGACGCGATAACGCCCATCGGGTTTTCATATTCTATTACGCTCATAACGTCCTCGGTAGTGAGCGGTTCAAAATAGAGCTTATCGCTGACTTCATAGTCAGTTGATACCGTTTCGGGGTTGTTATTGATAATAATTGCCTCAAGTCCGCTCTCTTTAATAGTTTTAACGGCGTGAACGGTAGAATAGTCAAACTCAACGCCCTGACCGATTCTTATAGGTCCGCTACCTAAAACTACTGCTTTTTCCTTAGCGGTTACGATTGAATCGTTTTTAGTGTCACCACTTATAACTGGCACGTAAGTCGAATAGAAGTAAGGAATATACGCACCGCTATGAAGGGTGTCAACCATTTTATATACGGGAAGAATCGAATTTGCTTTTCTGAGGTTTGCTACCTCTACTTCGCTCATTCCCCAAAGTTTTGCTATATAAGCATCGGCAAATCCTAAAGATTTTGCTGCGCCGAGCACTTTTACGTCACCCTTTTTGCCCTTCAAAATCTCTTCCATTTCTACGATAGATTTGATGCATTCCAAGAAGAGTTCGGTAATCTTCGTTATATCGTGAATTTCTTCAACGCTAACATTTCTTCTTAAAAGTTCGGCTACCGCAAAGATGTTGTCTGCCTTAAATTCTTTTAGGTATACTTTAAGTTCTTCGGTAGTAAGGTTATCGAACTTAGAGAGATAGAAGTGGTTTACGCCGATTTCTAACGAACGAACAGATTTAAGCATACATTCTGAAAGCGTAGTACCTATACCCATTACTTCGCCAGTCGCTTTCATCTGCGTGCCTAAAACGTTGCTTGCAGAAGTAAATTTATCGAACGGGAATCTCGGGAATTTTGCAACTATGTAATCAAGGCGGGGTTCGTTTATTGCAGTAGTTCCAGAAACCTTGATTTCATCAAGAGTCATACCTACTGCAACTTTTGCGGTAACCTTTGCTATGGGATATCCGCTCGCCTTTGATGCTAGTGCTGAAGATCTTGAAACTCTGGGGTTTACCTCGATGAGATAATACTCACTAGAATTGGGGTTAAGCGCAAACTGAACGTTGCAACCACCCTCAATCTTCAATTCCCTAATAATCTTAATAGCCGCGTCGTTAAGCATTTTGTGATCTTTTTCGCTGAGCGATAAGATAGGCGCAACGACTATTGAGTCACCAGTGTGAACGCCGACGGGATCAACGTTTTCCATGCCGCAAATGGTAATCGCGTTGTCCTTAGAGTCGCGCATTACTTCAAACTCAATTTCTTTATATCCTTTAACGCTCTTTTCCACGAGCACCTGATGAACGGGTGAAAGTTTAAGGGCGTTTTTCATAATTTTTTCTAACTCTTCTTCGTTATCAGCAAAGCCGCCGCCCGTGCCTCCAAGAGTGAACGCAGGTCTTAAAACTACTGGATAGCCGATGCGATTTGCAGCGTCTTTAGCCTCTTCGATACTATAAGTGATTTCCGATTGAATAACCGGTTGACCGATAGTTTCGCACATTTCCTTAAAGAGCTCTCTATCCTCTGCACGCTCAATACTTTTGGCGTTAGTTCCCAAAAGTTCAACTTGACACTCGTGCAAAACGCCCTTTTTAGCAAGTTGCATAGCAAGGTTTAAACCAGTTTGTCCGCCAAGTCCTGGAATAATTGCATCAGGACGCTCGTAACGCAAAATCTTCGCTACGTATTCAAGCGTAAGCGGTTCCATATAAACCTTATCCGCAATAGTCGTGTCGGTCATTATGGTTGCAGGGTTGGAGTTGCACAATATAACTTCGTAGCCCTCTTCCTTAAGTGCGAGGCAAGCTTGCGTTCCCGCATAGTCGAACTCTGCTGCTTGTCCTATAATAATAGGACCGCTTCCTATAACCAAAACTTTTTTGATGTCCGTTCTCTTTGGCATTTTATTTTCTCCTCTCTTTATTAGGTTTTTATTTATATTTTACGGCTTAGCCGCTAATTATTTGTTTATCGGTGATTTAACCGTTTTTCCGTTAACGATATTCATTAAGCACTTGCCGAAAACTTTCTTTCCCTTAAACGGCGTGCTTTTCCCCATTGATAAAAACTCGGCTGGATTAATCTCGTACTCTTCGTTAAGGTCGAACACGACGAGGTTTGCAACTTCGTTTTCCTTTATCCCCTCGCTAAGTCCAAATCTTTTAGCGGGGTTAACGCTCATTACCTCTATTGCTTTTTCTAAGGTTATAACGCCATTTTTCACTAGGTCGGTGTAGATAACTGGGAAAGCGGTTTCAATTCCCACTATTCCGTTTAGTGATAAAAGTCCTTTACTCTTTTCTTCTGCCGAGTGAGGCGCGTGGTCGGTGGCTATCATATCAATAGTTCCGTCCTTAATACCCTCGATAAGGGCTAGCCTATCTTCTTCTGCGCGAATAGGTGGATTCATCTTAAACCCGCCGTCCTCTTTTAAGTCTTTATCGCTAAACACTAAGTAGTGCGGGCCAGTTTCCGCCGTAACGTTGACGC
>JAFQLO010000015.1 GCA_017414525.1 Clostridia bacterium
AAAATAATCTTTCCGCCCATATAGTCTTCTTCCGTTCCCACGCAGTGGGTGTGCTGGCATAGAACGATGTCCGCACCGTGCTGAACGATTTTTCTGCAAACTTTTGCAAGATGAGGTGACGGATAACGATAATGTTCTTTTCCGCCGTGATATAATACGATAAGATAATCGCACTGTTTTTTAGCCTCTTCAATGTCGTCAAGAGCGTCTAACGGATCAAAACCGTTTGCGCCGAATCCATAATCTTCAACCCAAGAGAATTCGTGTTCACAGCAAGCGTAAACTCCGACTTTCAAGCCGTCCTTTTCAATGAAGTATGGCTTACTTGCCTCTTCTTTAGTAAAGCCTGCACCAACGTGTGCGATTCCAGCATTATCGAGAGCGTTAAGAGTAGAAACGAACCCCTCGTAACCGTGGTCTAAAATATGGTTATTTGAAAGCCCCAAAAGGTCAACGCCAAGAGCCTTAAAACCGTTAATGGTTGAAGTGGGCGCACCGATGTTGGGACCAGCCTTTCTAATGGGAGTGTCTTTATCAGTAAGTGCGAGTTCTAGATTAAAAATTCTGTAATCGCAACTATCCATAATTTTCTTAATCTTTTCGCCAACGAGAGCGGTTGCGTCGCCAGCGGTGAACAAGTCGTAGTTAATATCTGTGGGAACTAAGTCCGCAGCAATAAATAATTTCATACTTTTTTTCCTTAAACCGTCTTTAAGATTTAGTTAGTCTTTCTTAAATTCGCCGTACTTACCGAGTCCCATAACCTTTCTTAACCCAGTGAGCAAGCATTCGTGGTGAACGTCACACTCAGCGAAGTGGAAAAGTCCTATATGGAGATCTTCGTTCTTAATTTCAGCTGCGGGACGTTTAATCATATGTTGAACGTATCTTCCAACAACCGTTTCAGCAGCCATATCTTCAAAAGACTTTTCAATAAATCCAGGTTGTTTAATCTCTTCTGAACGTTCTTTTAAGCCCTTTAAGATTTCGCCAGTTTCGTCATAAGTTAAGCCTACGTCTGTTTTATTATAGGGAACGTATTCATACTTAACGCCGTCTTTGGTAACGTCTGCTATTACTGCAAAACCTTCTCCCCAAGTAGCAATATTAGCGTAGTTTCTTGCAAACACGAAGTTTCCTTGACCGAAAATAATCTTTCCGCCCATATAATCTTCTTCAGTTCCTACGCAATGAGTATGCTGACATAAAACGATGTCCGCACCGTGCTGAACGATTTTTCTGCATACCTTTGCAAGGTGAGGTGACGGATAGCGATAGTGCTCTTTTCCACCGTGATATAATACGATGAGATAATCACACTGTTTTTTAGCCTCTTCAATTTCATCGAGAGCGTCTAACGGATCAAAACCGTTTGCGCCGAATCCGTAATCGTCAATCCAAGAAAATTCGTGTTCACAACAAGCGTAAACGCCTACCTTTAAGCCGTCTTTTTCAATGAAGTAAGGTTTTCTAGCCTCTTCTTTGGTATATCCTGCGCCAACGTGAGCAATACCAGCCTTATCGAGAGTGTTAACGGTTGAAACGAAGCCCTCGTAGCCGTGGTCTAATACGTGGTTGTTTGAAACACCCAAAAGGTCTACGCCTAGTGCCTTAAAACCATTAATGGTTGAAGTGGGCGCGCCGATGTTAGGACCAGCCTTTTTGATGGGGGTTTCTTTATCGGTTAGTGCGAGTTCTAGGTTGAAAATTCTATAATCGCAACTATCCATAATCTTCTTTACTTTTTCGCCAACGAGAGCGGTTGCGTCGCCAGCGGTGAATAAGTCGTAGTTAATATCTGTGGGCACTAAGTCTGCACCAATAAAAATTTTCATAATTTTCTCCTCTTTTTTCTTTTTATTATTTATAACCAACCGAGTTTTTGCATCAATTTTTTGAGTTCAGGCCATACGATGTCAACGTTCCACCAGTGACCTTTTTCGGTAACAATGAGTTTGCAGTTATCCTCTGCATTTTCTTTCTTATAAACAGCCTCAACCGTCTTATAACCTCTCTGAACGCCAGTGATTAAGAAAGAGGGATCTAAAATACCAGTCATAATAACGAGGTTTCTCGGTGCGATAAGGCAAGAAACGTCTTGCATATCGAGGTATTTATACATATGAGGAATGTAGTTGCAAGAACAGTGATAGAACTTCAAGATGCTTTCCTTAAAAGGACAGAATGCACTTGACGGCATACAAATCTTAATTCTCTCGTCGTAAGCTGCTGCATAGTAAGACGCAGTGCCACCGCCAGAGTTACCAGTGATAACGATTTTATCGGTATCGCAAACTGGGAAGTTTTGTTCCAACACGTCAATAGCCTTGCTAATATCCCAACATCTTTCACCGATAATGGTTCTGCCCATAAGGCTTGCGGTAACCGCTTCGTAATAACAACCGCCTCTTTCACCTAAGTGAACTCTTCTAGCAGGTCCGTTTTGCGCTGCTCTTTCACCCATACCGCGTTGTTCGATAGCAAGAGCAACGTAGCCCTCTTTAACTGCTTGAACTGCAAACTGACCACGGGGTTGATAAGGTTTATCCTCGTCGTATTTTACCACGCCTATTGAGTTATGGAAACCGGAAGAGTGACCTTGCAAAGTGATAACTACAGGATACTTTTCTTTGCCCAAATCAGGAACTAAAAGATAGCAAGTTACCGCTGCGCCGATTTCACTATAAAATGAAAATCTAATCTGCTTATAGCCGTCCATCTGCTCTTCTGAATCAATCTCCATTTGGAAATCGCAAGCGTTAAGTGCGATAGCGTCAAGACCGGTAAGTTCGATAAATTTTTCTTTTACGTCTTTTTTCCATTTTGCATAGTTCTTTCTGTTGTTGAAAGACATACTGGGAACCATTTTTTCCACTAACAAATCGTGACAAGTTAATCCATTTGGTTGCATAACGTTTTCTCCTTATACATAGGTTCTTCTGTTTTTTGCCACATTTTGGCATTCTAACCTAGTTTATTAAAATTATATAACAACTAGAAAATTATTTCAACAAAAAATCATAAATAAATTTTAAAAAAACAAAATAAAAAATTATAAAGTCAAATTAACACAACTTTAAGTCAATATCTTATAATTAACGAATTTTTTTAACGAAAAAGCGGTCGGATTTTCCGACCGCTTTTTCGCTTATTGCTATTACTTTATCGCGTCCCTCAAATATTCAAGGGGTTTTTCTACAATTTAATCAGCAACTTTTGCGCTTGCGCCTTTTATAACCCTTATAGCTATTAAAATGCAAGCGTAGTGTAGTACGCGAGGTTAGTCTGACGATTGTCAAGCCTTCCGTACTGAACGACTATCGGCTGAGAACTTGAAAGTTTCATAGCGTATTGAGTTTCGAGCGGTACTTTATATCCGCACATGTGCTCTACGTTGTTCATTCTAAAGCACTTAACTTTCTGTGGTTCAACTTCCCAAGTGATTTCTTCATAAGCAGGCTGATCAACGAAATAGAGTTTTACTTTAATAACAGCCTTTTTGTTGCTATCGTTGACGATAACGACGCTCTCGTGACCTTTAAGCACGCCCTCTCCCTCGGGAGGAAGTTCACAGTCGGGAATTACCCAATATTTCTTTCCTACTACCATTTCTATATCCTCCGATATTAGAATCCGAGTTCGATTAAGCCGTGTTTTTCAAGATAATCGGTGTAAGATTCTACGCCGTTCTCTTTAATAGCGATACCCTTTTCCCAACGGCAACCAAAGGTTGAACCAGAAACGAAAGTATCTACCTGGAAGGTCATGTTTTCTTTCAAGGTGTAATCTGAAGAAGTTTCCATCCAAGGAGCTTCAACTT
>JAFQLO010000016.1 GCA_017414525.1 Clostridia bacterium
ACCTGACCGATATTCATACGAGAAGGAACGCCGAGCGGGTTAAGTACGATTTGAAGGGGTGTACCGTCAGCCATAAAGGGCATATCTGATTCAGGAAGAATTCTTGAAATAACGCCTTTGTTACCGTGACGACCAGCCATCTTGTCGCCGATTGAAATCTTACGCTTTTGAGCGATATAAACTCTGACGAGTTTGTTAACTCCTGGGGGCAATTCGTCCTTATTAGCACGAGTAAAGATCTTAACGTCAACGACGATACCACCCTCACCGTGAGGAACTTTTAATGAAGTATCCCTAACTTCTCTTGCCTTTTCACCGAAAATTGCACGGAGCAATCTTTCTTCGGGTGTAAGTTCGGTTTCGCCCTTAGGCGTAACTTTACCAACGAGAATATCACCGCTGTTAACTTCCGCACCGATTCTAATAATACCGTCTTCATCGAGGTCTTTAAGTGCGTCGTCACCAACGTTAGGAATATCTCTAGTAATTTCTTCTTCGCCGAGTCTAGTGTCTCTCGCTTCCGTTTCGTGTTCTTCGATGTGGATAGTGGTAAACACGTCTTCTCTAACGAGTTTTTCAGAAAGAAGTATAGCGTCCTCGTAGTTGTAGCCTTCCCAGCTCATAAAGCCTACGAGAATGTTTCTACCGAGAGCAAGTTCGCCGTTCTTGGTTGAAGGACCATCGGCAATAGTCTGACCTTCAGCAATCTTTTCGCCCTTGTCAACGATAGGTCTTTGGTTGAGGCAGGTGCCTTGGTTACTACGCTCGAATTTCTTCAAGGTGTAACTTCTTTCGTTTCCGTCCTCTTCAGTAATAATAATCTCGTCACTGGCAACGCTCTTAACAGTACCAGCTTTAACGGCGTTAACCATAACGCCCGAGTCGTAAGCGATTCTTCTTTCAATACCCGTAGCAACGATTGCGTTTTCTGGGCAAAGTAGTGGAACTGCCTGACGTTGCATGTTAGAGCCCATGAGTGCACGGTTGGTATCGTCGTTCTCCAAGAAGGGAATGAGCGCGGTTGCAACCGAGATGAGCTGCTTCGGAGAAACGTCCATATAGTCCATCTTCTCTTTAACGTCTTCGGTAATTTCATCTCTGTGACGGCAAGAAACACGGTCGTTAACAAAATACTTGTTATCGATAAGCGGTTCGTTAGCCTGCGCAACGATGTAATTATCTTCTTCGTCAGCAGTTAAGTAATCAACGTGTTCGGTAACGATAGTTTCAATCGTTCCGTCCTCGTTCATAGTGTGTTCAATCTTTCTATAAGGCGATTCGATAAAGCCGAATTCGTTAACCTTTGCAAAAGCAGCAAGTGAAGAGATAAGACCGATGTTCTGTCCTTCAGGGGTTTCTATCGGGCACATTCTTCCGTAGTGAGAGTGGTGAACGTCACGCACTTCAAAGGTTGCTCTATCGCGGTTAAGACCGCCAGGTCCTAACGCAGAAAGTTTACGTTTATGGGTAAGTTCTGCAATCGGGTTAGTTTGATCCATAAACTGTGAAAGTTGTGATGAACCGAAGAACTCTTTAATAGCAGAGCTTACGGGGCGCACGTTAATTAGTCCCTGAGGAGAAACGTCCTTAGGATCTTGAGTTGCCATTCTTTCCTTGATAACTCTTTCAAGTCTTGCGATACCGATGCGGAACTGGTTCTGCAAAAGTTCGCCAACTGAACGAACACGACGGTTGCCGAGGTGGTCGATGTTATCAACGGTATTAATGTCGTAAGCAAGGTCGAGGTTTACAGAGATTGATGCAACGATATCGTCAACGGTGATGTGCTTGTGGTTAAGCTTATCAATAAGAGGACGCAAAGTTTTTCTCTGTTCGCCAGTAAGTTTTTCAGGAAGTCCGTTTTCAATAAGATCGTAGTAAGCCACGCAAGCGTTAACGAACTTAATTCTAACTTCTCTTGCCTTTTCAGTATTTTTCTTATCTTCGGGTTTTTCGTCTGCGGGAGCAACGTCCTTTTCAGCGATATAGAACATATCGTTGATTTCTTTCTTTAAGATTTCCGCAGCGTTCTCAACGCCCTCAGCCTTTGCAGTTTCATAAACGGTTTTGCTGAAAGTGAGCGTGGGATAATAAACGTACTTCAATAGTCCGAAGTAACGGGGATCAATACCAGTAACTTCTAGGAAATTAACTACGTTGTTAGCAATAATTTTATGTTTTTCACCCTTAACGTCGGCATAGAACTCATTAACACCAGAGTTCTGAATAGCTTCAGCAATAGGCTTAGTGATAACCGTTCCTGCTTCTGCCAAAACTTCACCGTCAGGGCTAATAACAGTTTCAGCTGCAACTAAGCCGACGATTCTCGCACCGAGTCTTAAGCGTCTGTTGAACTTATATCTGCCAACTCTAGCGAGGTCATAACGGCGAGCGTCGAAGAAAAGGTTTTTAAGGTGCTGTTTAACAGCCTCGTCGGTGGGAATTTCACCCGGACGCAAACGACGATAAAGTTCAATAAGACCGTCGCTCTCGGACTTACAAGTATCCTTAGCGGCAGTATCAGCAATCATCTTATTACCAGCGAATAAGGTTTCCAAAGCATCGTCGCTACCAAAGCCCAAAGCACGGAGAAGAACGGTTGCAGTGAGCTTTCTCGTTCTGTCAACGTGAACCCACAAAACGTTCTGAGCGTCCTGTTCAAACTCTAGCCAAGCACCTCTTGACGGAATAACGGTAGTATCGAAAAGTCTTTTACCAGACTTGTCCATTTCCGCGCCGTTATAAACGCCAGGTGAACGCACTAGCTGAGAAACGATAACTCTCTCTGCACCGTTAATGATGAAAGAACCGTTATCGGTCATAAGCGGGAAATCGCCCATAAATACTTCCTGATCGATAACCTCGTCGGTAACCTTGTTAACAAGTCTTACCTTAACGCGGAGAGGAAGTGCAAAAGTAGCGTCCCTATCACGACATTCTTTCTCGTCGTATTGAGGCTTGCCGTCCAAGGTGTAATCAAGGAAGTAAAGCTCAAAGTGGTCAGAGTAGTCGGTGATGGGCGAAAAATCTTCAAGCACTTCGCCGATTCCCTCTTTAATGAAGGCTTCGTAGGAGTCTTTTTGGATTTTGACAAGGTACGGAAGTTCGATAGCTTCTTTTATCTTGCTAAAGGTTCTTCTCGTAACTTTGCCACACTGAATTTCGGGTAGTACACGTGTCATTAAACAACACACTCCTTAAAAAATTTTTTAGTTTTTTAGCAGATTCGGTTTACAAAACTATAATAATGTTTTATAATTACCTCGTCGCAAGGTTAATAAATTTTATTTTTCCGCCGTATTTCCTATGGAAAATCGGCAAAATTTAAGCAATTTTTCTGAAAAAGGCGAGAAAAATCGATATTAACCTATCATAATGCATTCTACTATATTACGCTCTTTTGCAAGCGTTGTCAAGCAAATGCACGATTATTTTAAATTTTTTTTATTTTTCGACAAAATCTTTCCCTTTTTCATAGAGGTATATAAATGAGAATTGATAAATTTTTGAAAGTTTCAAGACTGCTGAAACGCCGTACTTTAGCCCAAGAAGCGTGTGACGGAGGACGAATTTCCGCCAACGGAAGGGTAGTTAAACCATCTTACAACATTAAAATAGGCGATATTATAGAAATCGCGTTTAATAGCGGTGCGGTAAAAATCGAAATACTTGACATTAAGGAAACGGTCAGAAAGGAAGATGCGGAAAAACTATACCGCATCATAACGGAGGAATAAGATGAAAGTCAGTTTAATTCTCGCTTGTGCAGGAAAAGGCGAGCGCGTAGGTTTAGGCAAAAACAAACTACTCGTTCCTCACGGTGGCGTTACTTGTTTAGAAAAAACGCTTGAGGCTTTTATCAACAGCAACCTCGTAGACGAATTTATAATAACCTCCTCCCCTACTGATTTAGAAGAAATAAAAACACTCGTTAGCGATAAGGCAACGGTGATCGTTGGTGGTGCAACGAGAACTCAATCGGTTAAAAACGCGCTCGATAAAGTTTCGGGCGATATAGTGCTCATCCACGACGGAGCAAGACCTTTCGTTACTACGCGTATTATAAACGATTGCATTGAAAGCGCAAGAGAGTTCGGTAGTGGAATTACGGCGTTCCCCTCAAGAGATACCATATTGTCTGCGGAAAACGGCGTTATTAAAAGCTATTTAGGAAAAAGCGGTTTATACTCCGTGCAAACCCCTCAGGCTTTTAAGACGGAGCTAATAAAAAAAGCCTACCAGTTGGCAGGCGAAAAAATTTTCAATGATGACGGTGAAGTTTATAAAGAGTTTATCGGCGAAACGCGCGTGGTTTTAGGCGATGCAAAAAACGTTAAAATAACTTTCCCCGAAGACATGGCTCTTCTCGAAGAGGAAAAACATCGTTTTGGTACGGGCTTTGATTGTCACAAGTTAGTTGAAGAAAGAAAGCTTATACTTGGCGGTGTGGAAATTCCGCACGATAAAGGACTTTTAGGACATTCGGATGCAGACGTTTTAACGCACGCTATTATGGATGCGATACTCTCTTCCCTCGCCCTTCGCGACATCGGCTACCACTTCCCCGACAAAGACCCGC
This sequence comes from Clostridia bacterium, assembly GCA_017414525.1. GTDB lineage: Bacteria > Bacillota > Clostridia > Christensenellales > Borkfalkiaceae > UBA1259. Next base: position 4,580 of record JAFQLO010000016.1, read on the forward strand.
AATATAAAAACGCTGACAGTATCGTTTTATTACACAAGGTTTTAGATTTAGTTAAAGAAAAAGGATATAAGGTTACAAGCGTTTCAGCAACGATTATGGCGGAAAAGCCAAAACTCCTCCCGCATATTCCTAACATAACTGAAAACCTAGCCGAGCACCTCTCTCTTCCCGCCGATAAAGTTGGAATAGGTGCAACCACGCTAGAGGGACTTGGATTTGTTGGCAGAGAAGAAGGCATCTGCACCCACGCCACCGCAACGCTTATTAAAATTTAGAAAAAATGCTTGACTATCGCAGTCAAGCATTTTTTATTTCTCAGCTTTTTGCGAGGATTTTTCCTCCTCAAGTTTTTTCTTTAATTTTTCTACTTTTTCTGGCGATCTTTCGTAAACGATATTAAATAAAGTATAAAGCGTGCTATTACATTGCATTGCGCCTTCTTCACTCATATAGAGTGAAAGAACCCCGCCATCAACATAAAACTTTTTTGTAAACAGTGCAATAACAGAAAAGAACACTGCCAAAACCCTATTTATAGGAAAATAAAAAAAGTAGAAGAACATACGCGAATATCTTGGAACGTATTTTCGAGTATCTTCAGTATAAACGGTTTCCGTACCTTCGTCCGTTTTAATCGTACCAACCTTACTCCCACTATTATCATAAACGTCGTGCGTTGTCGTCACCCTCCGTTCATACGAACTTCCTTTTCCGTAATTTTTATTCGGCTTATAAAGTAACGAAAGGGGCGGCGCGTTAAACAGCCTACAAAACCACCCAAATGGCAATGCCACTAACGCCCCTATCAATATCACAGCCAATATCAACGGTATAAACTCAATTACCGGCAACTCTTGCAAAGGCACAGATGATACAATTCCAATAAAAGGCGTAGCAAATAATACCCACACACCCAAAGACATTAACTTTATTATTTCCTTAAAAACCTGCCAAACCTTTTCACCAAAATACATAACACTGCTTTCCCTTAAGTGCTTTTTATTATTTTACATCATTTTATGATGTATGTCAAGCCATTTTGTGATGTATATCTATAATAGATTTTGACAAAACTCATAAGGGTGAGCAAAATGAGCGTTAAAATTGAACTGGGTAAGCGATTGAAAGAAGTTCGAAGAGCGGCAGGCTACACGCAAAAGCAAGTCGCTGAAAAATTATTTATGACCCAACAGCAATATAGTCGGTTTGAAAACGGTATTTTTGAACTTAATTACGATCAATTAGTCTTTCTTTGCAATCTTTTTGACGTGAGCTCAGATTTTTTATTAGGGCTTGAGCATTATTAATTCCACAAAAACGAAAAACCGTCGGTTGAAATTTCAACCGACGGCATTCTTTTAAATTTTACAAAAACAAACTGCGCAATTATACAATAACTGCGCTAATTTATTTTTCTTTTAATTTAATTCTGTTTCTCTTTCTTTGCAACGTCAACTACTTGCTTTCCGTTGTAGTAACCGCACTTGGGGCAAACTTTATGAGAAGCTTTGAGTTCGTGGCACTGGGGGCATTCCGAAAGATTCGGGGTTTCAAGCTTCCACTGTGCAAATCTCGTATTAGTTCTCTGTTTTGACGTTTTACTCTTCTGAACTGCCATTATTGTGTACCTTCCCTATTTATTTTTACATTTACATTCGTCGTGGTTAAGATTTGTTCCGCAACCCGCACACAAGCCTTTGCAATCTTCATCGCACAAAAAGCTTACGGGCATATTCATCATAACCAAGTCGTCAACGATTCTTGCTAAATCAACGGTGTCGTTCTTAACGGGGTAACCGTCGGTATCGTCAGCATCGACGCTTTCAGAAAACTCCAAAACCATTTGCTTTTGTGTTTCTTCTAAGCATCTAGTGCATTCACCCTTTAAGGTAAACACCACTTCTCCCTCAACCACCGCGCTGTGATCACCAGTTAGATAAACAGTTCCGTTTATCTTAACACCCCCGTCAATCTCTGCTGACGGAAGGGTTATAATCTCCGCATTCGGCTGATATATAAAGAAGAAATCGCTACTGTCCTTTCCGCTTCTTTTGATTTTTTTAAGGTCTAAAATCATAATACCCCTATTTAACAAGCCAAATAAGTATATACTATTTGCCCGCCGTTGTCAACTGTTTCAAAGAAATTTTTTAGTTTTTGGAAGTAAGAGTCTTGGTTTCTCTTGCGATTGAAAGTTCTTCGTTGGTGGGAAGAACGATAATCTTAACTTTGCTATCGTCTGCGTTGAGGTAACCGATACCTGAAGAATACTCTTTGTTCTTCTTCTCGTCGAACTTAGCACCGCAGAATTCCATACCTTCCATAACGAGTCCTCTAATTAGGGGTGAATGTTCGCCGATACCGCCAGTAAACACGATTGCATCAGCACCGCCCAAAACAGCGATGTAGCTACCAACGTATTTTTTAACTCTGTAAGCGAGCATTTCGAGAGCGAGTTTTGCTCTTTCGTTGCCGTCGTTTGCAGCCGCGGTCAAGTCACGGAGGTCGCTAGAAAGTCCGCTAACGCCGAGGATACCGCACTTTTTGTTGAGGTAGTTAACTACTTCTTCGGGCTTTAAGCCAACTTTTTCTCTGAGATAATCAACCGCTGCGGGATCAATGTCACCACTACGAGTTCCCATAACCAAACCTTCAAGCGGTGTAAAGCCCATTGAAGTGTCTTGGCACTTGCCGTCTTTAACGGCAGAGATAGAAGAACCGTTGCCGAGGTGGCAGATAACCATTTTAG
>JAFQLO010000017.1 GCA_017414525.1 Clostridia bacterium
AGTATATTTGGCGTTAAACTAGTCGATCCAGCCGTATTCACCCGGAGTACAACGGTTTTTACCAAGCGTACCACTAGCACTACCGGGAACTTCGTGAGCCCAACGTGATCCCGACCAGTGAGTAACGTTGAGTTTGAACGGGTAACGAACGAACTGAATGTCCTTTTTAGAGATAGATCCAAGAACGTGAGTTTCTCCGTTTTTAGACAAGTTCTTCATCTTCCATTTCTTCTTAAACTCGTCGTAACGCTCGTCGTTAATAGACTGATGAGAAGGACCTTCTCTCCAAAGTTCACAAGTTCCGTTATTCATAAAGATATAGGTATTCTGCGGGAACATTAGCTCGGTTTCAAAGGTTATCCAAACGTTATCGTTGGGATTTTCACCGAAAAGTTCAACTTCGAGTTCAATATCGTCGCCATTTTCAGCGATTCTAAACCTGCAACTTCCCTTTCCAGGACCGTCGCTAAACTCGTTCCATTCTGCGCTTTCGATACCGTTTCTACCAGCTTTCGCACGGATAACTTCCTCTTCCTCACCGTAGTAATAAGTAAGCGGAATCAAGCCGTTTGCAAGTCTTTCTTCAACCTCCTTGAACTCGGTTTTAAGAAGTGCGCGAAGTTTTTCGATACGCGCTTTGAGTTTTGCTGGGTGGAATTTATAACCCTCAGCCTCAGAGTGCCAACCGAGTCTATTATCAGCCTCACAAAGAGGAATCATAGCCTCGCTGTTTGCGATTTCTTTCATAACGATTTCACGCATAGCGTCAAGTGACTGCTTTGCGTCCGCTCTGCCGTAACCGATGTTCTGACGGTGACGATAGAACTTCAAGATATTAAGACCGCTGTTGAAGAGGAGGTTAAGTGCCTTTGCAATATTAATCTGCTCGTTCTTGGGATTGTTCCATTCGGTAGTCTTGGAAAGTTGCTCACACCCCTTTGCCCAGTTAAAGCAGATTTCTTCCACGAGGATAATCGCCTCGTCAAGGGTATGACCGTAGAACAAACATTCGCCGATTCTGTCACCGTCCGTCTTATCCATAAGTTGCCATGTTCTGGGAAGACCAAAGTTCTTGGGTTTAAGTTGCAAATCCCAAACGATACCGTCGTGCATAGGTCCGTAATAGTTGAACATTACGTTAACGGGATATGCGGTATAAGCCTTTTCAAAGTATTCCCAAGCGGAAACTGCGTGGCAAACGTCCTCTTTTGCCCAGTAAGTTTTTGCAAGGTCGAAAAGGAAGTCTTGCTTACCAGCGTACTCTTTATCGTTAGAGAGCATACCAACCGCCTTACTCATAAGGCAAGGATAACTTCCGAAGAACCAACATTCCATAACGCCCGTTGTTCCGGTTTCCTTTGCGCCGATCATCTTATCGTAAATAAGACCGGGAACGGGAATGTAAGGAACGGACGCAAGTTCGTGAGAACAGCAAATCTGCATTTTTGCGTACATCGTTCTATTATACTTTTTAGCGAGTTCAGCCGCCTTTTTATACATTCTAGAGGGGCCTGGATAGCAGAGATAATAGTCGAAAGCAAAACGCTTTTTACCGAGTTGATAAACTCTTCCGTTATCTTCAAAGTTAACCATCGCGATAGCGTCAGCGGGAAGTTTTTGCATATATTCTTCAATCTGCTCATCGCTTGCGCCGCGCATTCCGTAAGTCCAACTGATAAAATCGTACTTAGGATTAACTTCGTTCATACCTTCTTTGAACAACTTAACGGTTTGCGTAACGTTATCCATTCTGCTCTTATCGCTACAATGCGGGCAGTTATTGCTCCAACCACTAATAGGAGAACCCCAAGTATTACCACAAGACGTAACGCGTTCACCGTAAGTAATACTCATAATACCGCCCATACCAGGAGCAGCCTTCATAAGCCCTTCAGCCGCTTCTTTTAAGTATCCTGAGCCAAATTCACTATACACACAGAACGCAGTAGGTCCGTAAGAACTGTTGCCGTGAACTTGCGGATATTTTTGAGCAATACCAGGGTACTTGTTTGCTATTGCCGGCTCAAAAAGCGACATAGGAGCGATAAGGAACATAAAGATTTCCATACCGTACTTTCTAGTTCTAGCAATAAGTTTGTTTAATTTTTCAATAGCCTTTTCTCTACCCTTACCGAATTCAGGAATATAAGAAGATTCAACGAGTGAGTCAAATTCAGAACAAACCCAAAGCGCGTTAACGCCGTCGTGCATCATTCTGTTAAGGTAAGGTTCGGGATAATAATCGGTATCGTCAGCGAGTTCGTTTGCCCCTTTCGGCGGACGGTTTATGGGCGCAAAGAATCCACGAGAAATTCTGCGCTTAATAATAGTTTTTTCTCTAGTTTCGCCCTCGTCCAAATTGCCGTTGCCTTGAACGAGCATATCTTCAAGGCGAATAACGCCTCTTCTAACGCCCTCGGTTTCACTAGCAGTAATGACGATTTCATCGCTAGAAACAGCGATAGAATATTCTTCAACTTCAAAGCCGTCTTTCTTAACGATTTTAACAGGGAACTTCAAACCATCAATAGCATTCTTTTTAGCAAAGCGTTCAAAATCTTCCCAAATGACGGTAAGATTATCGTCGTTTTCAAAATCCCCCTTATCAATAAATACATCTTTGGGAGAAACCTGCCCCTCGGTTTTAGGAGCGAACTTAATTTCAGCAACGAGATATTCAGTCAAATCTTTCACAAACTTACGTTCGGGCTGATTTTCGAAATACTCGTCTATAACCTTTAACCTACGCATAATAACCCCTCCACGGTTAATTTTATTAGTTATGAATATTGTACCACACGTTAATGAGGACTGCAAGTGAAATACAAAATTTTTTTAGTAATTTTGCAAAATTTGTGCACTTTTCCAACAAAAAAAGTCAAATTTTCATAACTATGTCAAATAACAATAATTTACGCTAAAAAAACAAAAAATCGAACGGTACAAAAAAAGAAAAACGGACACGAAAGTGTCCGTTTTAATTTTGATAATTATTCTCTTATACCAACCCAAAGAGAAAATAAATTAACGTTTGAAAGGAATGATAAACGCACCATCCGCATAGTCAAGTTCGAGAGTAACAGTGCCGTTTACGGGCAAGAATCTGTTTTCAGCGCCGAGACCAGTCCAAATCTGATAAGCATCAAACGAATCATTATCGAAGGTCAAGGTAACAGTTCCTTTAACTCTGCAATCAACAGTTTCATTATAATAAGGATCGGACGCATTGACTACGTAGTAGCCGTAGAGTCCAGTTTCCGCATCATAAAGTTCTGTGATAAGAACAAGACCAGTACCAGTGAGATCGCCACCAATTTCCACGCCAACAGTGTTAGCGAAGGTGTTTTGGATAACCTCACAATTATGAGCAGCAGTGCTCATCAAATCGTTCCAAGAGTAAGAATTACTATATCTATCAGTGTAGATATCGTCAGTACCAGCATAATACTTAAGTCCTTGATATTCAAAGCTGTTAAGAGCAGCCGACATAACGTTCATATAAGAGTTAACCTTTTTAATAGACTCGAAGAGCGGATTAGGATTGCCTAATCTATCGAGCGGATAATCAGAACCGTTATTATAAATACCATCGCCAGTATTATGAATAGGTCTTAAGGTGTAGTAAGAAATTTCTTTAACACCCATAGCGAGGTTTACGTGAGTTTGCCACAACATATCCGTGTCGGTAACTGCACGTCTGCCGTAAGGCGTGCCGTCAAGCTTAGTATTAGAGTAAGTTTGAACAGCAACAGAACGGTAGATGCCCTTATCTCTTGCGAAGTCAGAAGTGATCTGCTGCGTCTGGATATAGTTAGCAAGAACAAGGTTGTTTGAATAGGTCATCATCGGATAATCGTCGTACTGAACGTACTTCATATCCATGTACTGACCTGCCTTTTCGTAATAAGCCTCGAGGTAATCCCTATACGTATCGGGCGAAACAACGCTAGTGCCGTTGTAAGAAGTTCTGCCGTCACGCGCATAAGGCAAGAGGTTTTGCATTATGTAAATCTCTTTGCCAATGGTATCGCCGTAAGCAGAAACCGCCTTAACAATTTCACCGATAGCAGTGAACATAGTATAAGAAGGTTCATCGTGGAGCGAAACACCGTAGAATGCGGGGTGAGCAGCGATGTTCTTAAGCTGATTAGCAACCTCAGCGTTTAACTCTTCTTGGTTAGCAAAAACAGCCTTTTCAACCGTTTCAGTGGGGTTACCGTCTTTATCGGTACCATAAACGGTGTAATCCTCAAAGAGTGATGCAGGACGACCAGACCAACTTGCAAGGTATCCTACTCTAACGAAACACTTTAAGCCAACTTCCTCTGCGTAGTCCATAATTCTCTCATAAAGAGAACCGTAGAACTCAGTAGAAGAGATATTAGCACCGTCAGCAGAGTGACCAACCGCGTTAGGAATACCAATAGAAGAGTCAACGAAGAGGATATTAAATCCAGCGTCTTTATACTGCTGAGTCTGTTTCAAATCTTGCAAGCAAGAAATGCCTTCAATCTCAACGTAATCGTTACAACCTCTTTCCTCATTATAAACGAGGGTTTTACCAAATCTATCGCCGCGAACGACGCTGAAGTTTCCTTCAGCGTCCTTCACGAACCAGAAATAGTTTTGAGTTTCGGTATAAGTGTTGTCGTTACCGTCTACTACGCCGTCGTGGTTTCTATCTCCCTCGCCAAGATCGATTTCAATAACGCCGTTCTCGTTAAGGTCGTAGTACTTTCCTTCGGTTGAGTAATACTCGGTAAGATGATAATAAACGTCTTCAACAGTAGCTTTTTTATCGCCTGAATCTGGGTGATCCCAGATAGAGTAGTTTATAACGCCGTCACCATTATAGTCGACAGTGTCGCTACTGTGCAAGTAATACAATCCGTAAACACCACTGTACGCCCAAAGTTTAAACTCAGAATCCGTGTTGTTAATATAGTTGGGTTGGTTTATCCAAAAAAACTTTCGTCGTAAATGCTGATGAGGTCAACAAGAGCAGTAGGCATAGTTGCAGCGGTAAGTCCAGAAGCGTCAGCAACAATTACGGGATCAGCTGAAAGTTTAGCACTATCAGTTCCGTCTGCACGGAGACCACAAAGTTTAGTAACCTTACCTTCACCAGTAGCCTTATCTACAACGTAAACGTTTTCGATAGTAGCGGTGTGAGTAGCGTTATATCTACCACCAAAGATAATACCGTTATCAGCATTATCAGCTGAATTGTTAACGATAATTAAGGTGTTTCTAATAACCATGTTGTCACCAGCCAAAGTCTTAGCAACGCAACCGGTAGTACCACCAGAAAGGCTATCAATTTCAATAATAACGTTTTCAACGGTTGTGCCAGTTCTTACGAATTGAATAAATCCGCCGTCATTATCAGTAGCAGTACCCTTAACGATAACGTTTTTGATAGTGCATACGTAGGTGTTAGCAAACAATGGATGGTTGCTGTTAGAAATAACGTGGTTCTTTCCGTCAAAAGTACCCCAGAATCCACTAGTAGCAGCACCTGCAGCTGACATATCAATGTCTTCAGTGAGATAGAAGTATCCCGTGCCACCAGCCAAAAGTTCAGAAATATTAGATGCGCTAATTGCCTTAATCATACCGAGTTCGGTAAGCCAAGCCTTGAAGTTAGCATCGATAGTTCCAGCATCAACTGCAGCACCGAGTTCATTACTGCTTGCATAGAAGAAGTAATCTTCACCGTTTACAGCGAGAGCACCGTCAGCACCAATAGTGGTTTCTGTCAAAGTAGCATTGTCACAGTTGTCACCAACGAATACGTCAGTGATATAACCAGTTAAACTGAATGCATAAACGTCAGATACGGTTACGTTGTATGATGAAGCTTCGCCACCAGCAACGATACCA
>JAFQLO010000018.1 GCA_017414525.1 Clostridia bacterium
AACTATTGAATTAGTAAAAGAAGAAAACTAACCTAGAAAAGCCACCAACCTCGGTGGCTTTTTGCGTAAAAAAATTTCGAAAATATTTCGTAAAAGAAACTATTGACTTTTGGTCAAAGTGGTTATATCATTTAGTTATAGATATAAAGGAGATAAAAATGGCGCGTGCGATACGGTCGAATGAGATAGATGCAACTACCGGACCGATACTAAAAAAACTTATAATTTACGCTCTTCCCGTAATAGGCGTTAGCCTTTTGCAAATACTTTTTAACTCGGCTGACGTGTTCGTGCTTTCGCAGTTTGCGAGTGACGCTGCCGTGGCGGCGGTTGGTTCAACTACGGTTATAGTAAACCTGTTCGTGGTTTTCTTTATCGGACTGTCGCTTGCAACAAACGTACTTGTTGCAAAGTGCAAGGGCGCAAACGATAGAGAAGGTGCTAAAAGATTCGTGGGAACTTCAATGGCAACCGCACTTCTTTTCGGCATAGTATTTTCGATAATAGGTTTGTTTTGCTCTAAATATTTTCTAATATGGACGGGGTGCAAAGATAGCCTATTTGAAATGGCTAAGCGGTATTTGTTTATCTACTGTTTGGGTCTGCCCCTAGTTTCGTTATATAACTTCTGCGCGTCGATTTTGCGTGCGGTCGGGGATACAAAGCGTCCGTTTTATTATCTTCTAATAGGCGGGGTATTGAACATAATACTTAACGTTTTCTTTATAGTCGTTCTAGGTAAAGACGTTGAGGGCGTTGCAATTGCAACGGTTGCCTCTCAGGGTGTCTCCGCAATTCTTTCGATAATTGCCTGCTTTAAGAGCCAAGGGTTTAACGCTTTGAGGCTAAAATACGTTAAGTTTAATAAATACGAATTTTTGCAGATATTAAAACTCGGCGTGCCTATCGCACTCGGGAAGTGTATGTTCTCTATATCAAACCTAGTCGTGCTTACTGGAATAAACTCGTTTAGTGAAGACTTTATTGCGGGCAACACGATTGCGCACCAGTTTGACGTAATTATTCACGAGGTTTGCGACGCATTCGCATCGTCGATTATGACTTTCGTTGGACAGAACCTCGGCACGGGTAACTTCGTCCGTATCAAGAAAATCGTTTGGATTAACCTTGTTATTGTGGCAATTCTGGGCACGGCACTAGGACTTTTGTTTATGATTTTCGGAAATTTTATTTGCGGAATTATGACGGATAGTGAGGAAGTAATCAAATACGGCGTTTTGCGCTTGCAAGTTTTGGGACTTACTTATGGACTTACTGGTATAATGAACACTTTTGCTAACACTTTAAGGGCGACTGGAAGAGCCACCACGGCAACTGTTATTAGTTTAATATGCACTTGCTTATATAGAGTAGTTTGGATGAACACCGTATTTATCTGGCACCACACCGAAGCGGTTTTATTTATGGTTTACCCAACGTCGTGGGTGCTTTGCAGCATCGTGTTTGGAGTGACTATGGTTATGCACTTAAAGAAAATATCTAAAAAGAGTCGAGAAAAAGGAAAAACATTAATAGGAGAAAATAATGGTTAAAATAAAAATAGGTTGGGCGGAAGTTGATATAACGCCAAAAGAGAAAATTTCACTTGCGGGTCAGTTTTATGAACGAGTGTCAGACGTTGTGGAAAGTCCACTGACGATAACTGCGCTTGCGGTTGAGAGCGATAACGACCAAATGATAATCGTGTCGAGTGATTTGCCAGGCGTTGCGCAAAACTTAAATAGAATGGTAAAGGAACTCTTAAAGGATAAACTTCCCATTTCTACTGATAAAGTAATTTTATCGGCAATCCATTCGCACACTTCTTACGTTTACAAACAAGAAAGAACTTTGCCTATGGCTATGGGATACTTAAAAACCGTACTTCCAGAAGATATGGAATACGAGTCAAAGACTACGGGCGAAAAGTTTATGGACCCCGAAGTCGCACTTAACTTCCTTGCGGATAAACTCGCAGAGGCAGTTCTTGCTGCTTGGGAAAACAGAACTGAAGGATATTATCAATGCGCGTTTGGTAGAGCTGCTGTTGGTATGAATAGACGTGTTCGTTACGATGACGGAAGCGCGCTTATGTGGGGTGACGTTAATACTGCGAACTTCACTCATCTTGAGGCGGGTAACGATAGTGGTATCGAACTTATGTTCACTTACGATAAAGATAAAAACCTTTCAGGCGTGGTGGCGAATATCGCGTGCCCCGCACAAATAGTTGAACAGAGAAGTTTTATTTATTCCGACTACTTGGGAAAGGTAAAAGAAAATTTAAGAAAAGAGTATGGGGAAGACTTAAAAGTTTTAGGGCTTTGCTCTGCTGCGGGCGATCAATGCCCGAGAGATTTGGTGCGTTGGGTTGAACCTGAAACACCAGTTGACGATCCGCACGTAAATCACGAGAACCCACCCGAGAGAAGAGCAGATCCGTCAATGTTCGATATTTCCGGATTAAAGGTTGTGGGAAGAAGAATTTCAAGCGAGATTATAGCCGTTTATGAAGAGCTTGATAAAAGTTTAATGAAAGACGAAGGCGTATTAGAGCATAGAACCCTTGAAATGACTTTCCCGCTACGAAGAGTAACCAAAAAGGAATATTTAGAAGCGGTTGAGAAAATTGACGAGTATATCGCGAATAACCGTGGGCGTAGAGCAAACTTCCACGATAACGCAAGACTTTACGTTTATTCGGGAATAGTCGATAGATATAAGATGCAACAAACGATAAACACCTTTAAGGAAGAAATTCACGTTATTCGTTTTGATGATGTTGCAATAGCAAGTAACCCCTTTGAATTATTCCTGGATTACGGCAATCAAATTAGAGCGAGAAGTAAGGCAAAACAAACTTTCCTTATTCAGCTTGCTTGCGGTTGCGGTGGATATTTGCCCACGGCTTATGCGGAAACGGGCAGC
>JAFQLO010000019.1 GCA_017414525.1 Clostridia bacterium
AAAACGACAGCATTCGTAACGACGGTTATGAAAGGCTTAGGGATAACGTTTTGTATCTCAACACGGACGGAAACAATAAAGTTATTCAAATTGAGTCGTCGATAGCGCACGAGGGAAAAACCACCGTTTTATGTAACTTAGCAGTTAGTCTTGGTCTTACTGACAAAAAGGTCGTAGTTGTTGACCTCGACTTCCGTCGCCCTAAAACGCATAGGGTTTTCGGGCTCTCCAAGGATAATGGTATTGCAGAATATATCTTAAGAGACGTTAAACTTGAGAAAATTATCAAGAAAACAAAATATAAAAACGTTGACTTAATCACGAGAGGCGCGGAGGTTTATAACTCTTCACTCGTTTTCGTTTCGGAAAAGTTTAAAGAGTTTATTAACGAACTTAGAGAGAAGTACGATTTCGTGTTGCTTGACTGTGCGCCCGTGTTGCAGGTTAGTGATTATATCCACATTTCTAAAATATCCGACGGCGTTTTGTTCGTGGTTGCGCACGCAAAAACTAGTAAGTCGTTAGTTTCTGACGCTATTAAAGAGTTGAAGAAGAACGACGCGAATATTTTTGGTTGCGTATTCTCAATGTACGATAAGAAAAAGGATAAAGGATATTATCACTACACGAGAGGTTACTCAGGATATTAATTTGATTTTTCAAAGGAGAAGGGATGGTAGATATTCATACGCACGTTTTGCCCTTTGTTGACGATGGGAGTGAAAGTTACGAAGAATCGTTTAAGATGCTCGAGTGCGCCGTAAAAGACGGCGTAACAAATATGATTCTCACTCCGCATAATCGCAGAAACTTTGACGTAAAAAAAGAAAAACTTCGTGAAGAATTTATTAAGTTCAAGGCTGAAGTTGAAAAAAGAAATATTCCCATTAATCTTTTTTTGGGACAGGAAATTCACGTTTCAAATAATTACAAATTAAAATTTGAACGTGACGAAGTTCTTTCGATAAACGATGGAAAGTTTTTATTGATTGAGTTCTATTTTCACAAAAACGTCGATATGGTTGAGGTCGTTTACGAACTTGTTAATAAAGGCTATCACGTTATTGTTGCACATCTTGAGCGGTACACTTACGCAACGCTTGACGATGCCGTGCAAATTAAACATCACGGCGGGTTTATTCAAGTGAACGCCGCATCAATTCTCGGAAAAAACGGCTTTACTTGCAAAAGCTTTGCATATAAACTCTTAGATAGAGGGCTTGTTGATTTCGTCGCTAGCGACGTTCATTCAAACAGAAAATATTTGATGAAAAAAGCTTACGATAAGGTCAAGAAAAAATATGGTGAGGACGTGGCTGACTCCGTCTTTACTAATAACGCTAAGCCAATTATTGAAGGTTAGACGGTCGTCTAACCTTTTTTACGGCTCGTATATAGGTGGTTGCTATGGAAAAGAAGATTATTGCAATAGGTGGCGGAGAGATTAAAAACAAAACTACCTTAAAAATTGACGAATATATTGCGGGGCTTGCTAAGCTCCACGCAGGGGACAAGCGTGCAAACGCACTTTTTATAGGCACGGCTTCGCACGACAGTATGCCTTACTTTAACAGTTTTAGAAAGACTTATACTTCCGTTTTCGATATTAAGGCGGAGGTGGCTCTTATCGTTTACGGCGAGATGAATATGGAAAAAATCGCTGGAAAAATCGAGGCGGCAGACTGCATTTACGTGGGCGGTGGCGATACCGTTTATATGCTAGAAAAATGGAAAGAGGTTGGTTTAACAAAACTTCTTATCGAGGCTTACGAAAAGGGTAAGATTATCTGCGGATTATCGGCGGGTGCAATTTGTTGGTTTAAGGATATGTATACCGATTACGAAATTATGCGCGGTCAAAGTTCTGAATACGTTTTAAGAAAAGGCTTAGGAGTTTTGGACGGTGCTATGTGCCCTCACTTCAACGAACGAGAAGAGGACTTCACCGCAGCTCTTAAAAAGGGCGAAATTGCGGGGGCGTACTGCGTGGAAAACGACTGCGCGGTAGAGTTCACCGACGGCAAGATGACGAAAGTTATCAGCGCGGGTGGCAACGCTTATTATATGGAAAACAAAGACGGAGAAATTGTAAAAACTGAACTTTTATGAATAAAGTAAACTATAACCTTTTAACTGAAAAGATTATAAGCGGGCTATCGGCGGGGGAAAAGCCTAGTCTTTTGCTCCACAGTTGCTGTGCGCCTTGTTCTTCTGCGGTTATCGAAAGGTTAAAAGAGTATTTTAATATCACCGTTTACTATTATAACCCTAATATAGACACAAAAGAGGAATACGAGTTAAGAAGCAACGAGCAAAAAAGATTATGCTCTTTGATGGGAGTAGAGTGCGTGGTGGAAGAATATGACGGCGATGAATATATCTCCGCCGTTAAAGGTTTAGAAAGCGAAAAAGAGGGCGGAGGAAGATGTAGAGTCTGCTTTTTACTAAGGCTTAAAAAAACCGCCGAGTACGCGAAAAAGGTGAGTGCTGATTATTTTTCTACTACCCTAACTATAAGTCCATTAAAGAACGCAGAGTTAATAAACTCTATCGGGTTAGAAATAGAGAAGGATTTAGGCGTAAAGTTTTTGCCCTCTGACTTTAAGAAGAAAGGCGGGTATTTGCGCTCAATCGAACTTTCTCGTGAGTACGGCTTATATAGGCAAAACTACTGTGGCTGTAAATTTTCTAAACAAGAAAGGGCAAAGGCACACTAATTAGTGTGCCTTTGCAAATAAAGGAAAAATATGTCTTTCGCACGCAAAAGCGTCCGTTAAGACCTAGTTAATGGAGAAAACGACCTTTCCTCCTCTAATTGACGAAATTACCTTAAAGTCGTTATCAAGAACGGCAAAGTCTGCAAACTTTCCAACTTCTATCGAACCCGTTTTATCAAAGATACCGAGGTTTTTCGCGGGGTTAACGGTGGCGAAATCTACGGCGGAGATAAAATCAATTCCGCATTTAGTTACTAGATTTTTAATAGCGTCGTTCATTCTTAAAACGCTACCTGCGAGCGCGCCGTTCTCTAGTCTTGCCTCTCCGTTTTTAACTATAACTTTTTGACCGCCCAGTTCGCTTATTCCGTCAGATAAATTTTTCGCACGCATAGCGTCGGTTATTAATATAACCTTGTCATGCGGTTTGTTTTTTATAAGTAATTTTATTGCGGGGATTGAAAGGTGAATGGTGTCGCAAATTGCCTCTGCATAAAGGTCGTCAAATAGAAGTGCGCTTCCCGCAACGCCTATCTCTCTGTGGTGAACGCCCCTTTGTGCGTTAAAGGTGTGCGTGACGCTTTTAAGTCCAAACTTTATCGCATTTTCGATACACTCTACGCCGGCGTCACTATGACCTACCGAAGCTACTACGCCAAGTGAAGATAAGAGTTCAATTAGTTGGTCAGCACCCTCTGATTCCGGAGCAAGGCTGACTATTTTTATATTATCTCCGCTTGCTTTTTGGTAGGAAAGAAAAGTTTCCTTACTAGGATTATCGAGATATTCTATCGGCTGTGCGCCAACGTGCTTTTCCGATATGAACGGGCCTTCCAAATGAACGCCCAAAAGTCTTGCACCATCTTCTGGCGAACTTGCAATATAGTCTTTTACTGCAGTAAGCGCGTTATTAATATTGCTTTTGCTTTGCGTCATCGTGGTCGCTAAAAAAGAAGTAGTTCCCTCAGTGGCGAGAGAATTAGCAATCGTTTTAAGTGCCTCTTTAGTGCCGTCCATAGCGTCGCTACCTGCCGCCCCGTGAACGTGTTGGTCTATAAACCCTGGCAAAATAACGGCGTTTTTGGCAATTTCAATCGGTTCTGTTATCATGTTTTGATCGTCACCGATATACTTTATGATTCCGTCCTCAAAGCCAAGAGAGCAATTAACTATTCCTTTGTTATAAACGTAAACGTTGCAATTTCTAAAACCTTTCATAGTTACCTCTAATTGCAATTATTATACAATAAAACCTATCCGTGCTGTTTATAAAAAATTAATGACAATTTGCACAAAAGGACACAGGTTAGAATATGTTTTCCCAAGAGATTCTAAACGTTTTGGGAATTTGCTCGCAAAGTTCTTTTAATACCTCTATTTTTGAGATAGCGTCCGACCATTCTTTATCGCGAACTAAGGTGGCAGATTCAGATAACCACAAATCGATTTCTTTAATTTCATTGTGGGGGATAAAGGCGTGTAACCACTTCTTTTTATCTAGCCAGTTGTTTTGCACGGCGTAAACGTCATCCATAACGGCGGTTTCTTCGTCCACTTTAACGTACAAAACGCTTAAAACGTCGTGAAACTCATCAAACTGTTTGTTTATAAAATTACTTTCAAAATATGCTCCAACTAGTAGCATAACCGATATGACTAGCATTGAAATAAAAGTTTTTACCATTTAATATCCTCCCCGAGAGGAAAGGAAAGTATCTTAAACTTTTGTTTTCTGTTTTTAAAGTAAGTGCGCCCTTGTCCGTCCACTGTCATAACTTCAACCTTTTTAGTTTCCGTGTTTTGTTCTTTTAAAAACTTATTTAACTGACTGAAAGTTTTCCCTAGTCTAAACAAGTTTTCGTCCACGATTTTGCCGTCGTTTATTACGAGCAAGGGGATAGAACTAGGGTGGGGCTCTTTTTCCTCGTTTTCTAATGCAGAGAGTTTTCCGTTTGATTCGTATATCGCGTAAGAAAGGTCGTCGAAGGTGAAGTATCCCGCCGCCCGCATTGATTCGATTAAATCGTCTATGGAAAGGTTGTTCTTTTTAAGTTCGTGAATATTTATTCCGTCGCGGTTAATAACTATGCTAGGTTTTCCCGATATAATCTTCTTAAAAGTGTTTCCACAATGTTCTAAAATTGATAGAAGTTGATGAAGGATAAATAGGCAGACTATCGCAACCACGCCGTAAATAAGGGGAATGGAAACGTCGGTTATAGGAATGCACGCAAGGTCAGCAATAATTAAAGTCACTATAAATTCAAACGGTTGCATTTCACCGATTTGACGTTTTCCCATAAGACGCATTAAAACCAGTAATACGCTGAAAATTATAAGCGTTCTAAAAAAGGTTACTAACATAAAAATAGTATAAGTAGTTGGTTAATTATTATGATAAATTATTGACAATTAAAGGATAAAGATGTTATTATAATTGCATAGAGTAGTAAAGACGCGTCAAGTGTTGCAAAATGGGATGTCGTTTGCAAACGAAAGGATTTTCCTGCGGTGTCTTTACGCGTCCGCTATCATTTTTTGCGCGCTCGCGCTAATTGTTATCGGTCTCTCTAAAAATTTTTGGGAGATTTTTTTATGCAAAAATTACTAAGGAAGTTGTTTTTTACCGAACTTCTTGACGGAACGACTAAAACGCAGAAGATTGCTTACGTAAGTTTAATGACGGCTATGTGTGTGGTCTGCAATATGTTCTTTGAGTTCAAACTCGCAGATACGCAGTTCTCGTTAACGCTTTTCTTTTCCGCTATGACTGGTATGATAATAGGTCCGGTGTTCGGTTTTACCGCTTGTTTTTTAGGCGATCTAGTTGGCTTTTTATATAACTCCGCAGGGTTTATGTATATGCCTTGGATAGGTATAAGTATGGGGCTTACCGCTTTTATCGCAGGGCTCGTGATGAACGGAATAAATTGCAAGAAAAAAGCAGCCGTTTATATTAAAATTGCAGTCGTTTGCATTTTAACCTTTATTCTTTGCACGATTGCTATTAATACTACTGCATTTTGGCTTATTTATAACAACAGAAAAGTTCCGTATTTTGCATACCTTGTAACTAGGCTTTTCGTTCAGGGGCAAATTTGGAACAGCGTTTTTAATTACGCGCTGATTTTTGCATTTTATCCGATAATAGAAAAGCTTGTAAATAGTATAAAAAAGAATAAAAATTCTTAAAGATAAGGAAATAATAATGATGAGAAAAATTTTTAACGCTTTACTTTTATTAGCCGTAGCCGTTTGCTTTGCATTGACGGCGGTAGGCTGTAATTGTGGTGGGCATCAGCACGATTTTAAAACTCTTAAAAGTGACGGCACTTTCCATTGGCAAGAATGTTCTTGCGGGGAAAGGGATGGTCAAGAGGCGCATAAGGGTGGCGTTCCTACTGACGTTAAAAAGGCTGTTTGCGAGGTTTGCGGTGTAGAATACGGCAATGTAGTAGTGTTTGCGGAAGGGCTTGACTATCAGCTTAGTAGTGATGAAAGTTATTATTTGGTTAGTGGAATAGGAAGTTTTGAGGGCAAAGAGTTAGTCGTTCCCGCAGAGCACGGGGGTAAACCGGTTAAAAGGATTGCAAAGGGCGCGTTTGCAGAATGTGATAAACTTAAAAACGTTATTATAGCGTTCAACGTTGAAATCGTTGAAGAGCAAGCGTTTGTTTCTAGTTCAATCGAATCGTTGATTATCGGAAATGGCGTAAAGGCTATTGAAAAAGAGGCGTTTAGGGAGTGCAATAAACTCATTAGCGCAGAGATTTCCTCAAGCGTTAACAGCCTAGGTTCGTATGCGTTTATGTCTTGCGATATGCTTAGCGATATTGAGGTTTCTAAGGATAATCAGTTGTTTAAGAGTGTTAACGGTAGCCTTTTCAGTAAAGACGGCAGCGTTCTTATTCAATATTCGTTAGGTAAGAGCGAAGAGCACTTCACTATCCCTGAAGGGGTTGCCACCATCGGCGTTGCGGCTTTTGCAGACTCGGTTAAATTAAAAAAAGTTACTCTCTCAAAAGAGATTAGTAGCGTTTGCGCTTTGGCGTTTGCTGACTGCAAGAACTTAACCGTTTTAGAATATCCCAAAACCAAGGCAGACTGGGCGACGGTTAAGACGGACGTTAACTGGAACTATCGCTCGGGTATTACAGAAACAACATGTCAAGACGGAAACGTATAGTTTTAGTTATAAAAAACCTCCCACTTCAAAAGGAAGTGGGAGGTTTTTTTGGTTTGTGGCATAGCCTTAGTTTAATATATCAAGTGCGACTATTTTATCAGCGAAAAAGAATTTGCCGAATATATATTTGTTTGACGCGCTTTCCGTTAGCGTTATAACTTTTCCGTCGTAATAATCTAACCCTTCTGCCATCGCCGGACCTTGTAGTTCGTAAACGCAGTTATCAAGTGCGAACACTGATGCGCCGTCAAGCGTATGGTTTAAGTCTTTTGCCTCTTCTTCGTTATAAACGTAATAAACGCTGTTTGAAAGTCCGTAAGAGGTGGATAGAATTACTTTTCCGTCGTAAAAGCAAATGCCTTGAACTTTATTTGGAAGAGTATAGATTTTATCGGGAGAGGAGAGGTTTTCAAATAAGTATCTTGAAACAATTGCGTTGTGTTCTACGCCAAGAGAGGAGAACGAGTGGTCGGTTTTATATTTTTCACCGTCGTAAAACTCTCCTACGTATAAAAAGTTTTGGTCAGAATAGATAAAAGACGCTTTGTTGTTCACAGGGATTTGTTCTGTTATTTTAACGGTATCTCCGTTAGATGCGCTTAAAAGTGAAGAGAGGGGGATAACGTGAATTTTGCTATCACTTGAGATATAAACGTTATCGAGGTGCACGGCGATTCCACCCGCGTGCCCCGTGAACTTTTTATTTTCCGTTTGAAGTTCAACGAAGTAAGACTCGTTGTTTTTATCGGTAACGTAAATTCTGCTGGCGCTGTCACCAGTCATATATCCAGAAACGAAAAACTTTTCGCCTTTTTCGTAGTAACAAATTCCCTGACAAACGAAACTGTCAGATAACCCGGGGTTAATGCAAACGTCTGACTTAACGGAATAATAGTCAGAAAAAATTGCGAATTTTAATAGGTTTAAGCCTCCGAACACTAGCAAAAATAGTGCTAAAATCGAACAAATAACCGTAAGCGTTATTTTAATAAATTTATTTTTCATAAGTTCGCTCCTAGATTCAATAGAAAAATTTTAGCACATATTCAGCCGTTTGTCAAACGGTGGTGTTTACGGCGTGGCGGCGACTTTTAAACTTGCTCTTAAAAATCTTAACGTTAATTAGTCCAAAAACAAAGGCGAGAATAAAGTAGAAACACGCCATTAATATTGAGGAAACTAAAAAGGTTACGAGTGTGCCGAGAATAGGCAACAATATCCGTTCTAGCATCATTCCAAAGATTGATGTAGGGATTATTAAAAGAGTTATCCCGAATAAATGTTTTAAGTACTTTGGTTTTTGCTCGCAGTTGCGGTCTAGCAAAACGAGGTTTAACACGGTGGTTATTCCGTATATAAAGGTATACCCTACGATAAGCGAATAAATACCTATATATTTTGGGAGGGAATATATTGCAATTAGCATAAATACCCCGCTTAAAAGATAATAAATAAGCGTTTTGTGCTCTAAACCCATGGAGTTTAAAATACTAGTCGTTATGCTCGAAAGGCTCATAAAGAGCATTAAAAAGGAGGCGGCGGTTAGATATTCCCCGCATTCGTGCCCGTCAAAAACGAGTATTCCGATTTCCTCACCGCAAACGAAAAATATAGGCACGAAAACAGCCGATAAAATCGCCGTGAATTTTAACGCTTTTTCCACGTTGCGTTTAAGGTAAAAGTGCTGCTTTTTATAATAGTTTTCAGATATTTCCGGAACTAGAACGAGAATAAACGAGCCGATTAGTGTGGTGGGAACGTAAAGTAATGGAAACGCTTGACCTACCGCCGCGCCAAACGCACTCATCGCGCCCGCCTGCTCAAAACCCGCCTCGATAAGCCTTAACGGTAAAATTATGGAAACTAGCGAGGAAGTAAAAGAGTTTGCCGTGCGCATAGCAGTTACTGGGATAGCGGAAAGAAGAAGAGGCTTAAACTCCGAGATAGGATTTTTTAGTTTGTTTTTCCGAAATATAAATACTGCGGTTGCAAGCGAAAAGGAAAATATATAAGATACAAGCACTGCAAGCCCCGCGCGAGCCACGCCGTTTTCCACGCTCGTTGCGCGCTCGATCAAAAAAATTCCAGCGATAATCATACATATTTCTTCTAAAAGTTCGGTCACGCTGTATGGCAGAAAATCTTTGTTGCCCCAAAACACCCCTCTTAAAACGGAGTAGATTGAAGTAAAAATTAGTCCTGGAATTACTATTAAAAAAACGCTTAAACACCTTTCGTCCGCAAATAAAAAGGAAAAAGAACTGCCAAAAAGCATAAAGATAAGGGCGATGGGAAGAGCGATAGCAAGAGTAAAGGAAAGACCTGCGGTTATAACTTTTTTGACCTTGTCTTCCCTTCCTTCCGCGCGGTATTTCGTCATAAGCCTAGAAACGGTAATGGGTGTTCCCGAACAAGTTATAGTTAATAACAGCGCGAAAACCGATAGGGCAACTTGGTAAAGTCCGATTCCCTCCGAACCTATCGTGCGCGAAAGATAAACCCTATATAAAAATCCTAAAAATTTTTCTGCAACCGAAAAAATAGTTACGATTGCAACAGTTCTATAAAAGCCTTTCAAGTTAACTCCAAATACTTTAAGTTTTAAACTATTCTATTCGCGAGATTTTGTAAATATCATATAATATGAAAAAGATTTTTTATAGAGTAAACGAGGGTGAAACGCTTCTATCCGTGTGCGAAAAACTTGGCGTTCCGCCAGTTGTTGTGATTAAAGAAAACAACTTAAAAAGCGAGATAGCCTCGGGAGATTTGTTATATATCGAGCAAACAGATTGTTTTATTTATAAAGTAACGCCGTTTGACACGATTGAATCTGTCGCCACAAAATTTGGCGTTAGCGAGGAAAAGATTTTAAGTGATAATAAAGTTCCTTATATTTTTTACGGGCTTAGTTTGATAATAGATAAATAAAAAAAAGCGAGATGCTTTCTCGCTTTTAATTTTTATTTTTTATTTTAAGGAGTTACTCTATTGATGTCACGCGGGAACATAGTGGTTTCACGAACGTTCTTTGCGCCGAGGAGGTGCATGGTGAGTCTTTCTAAGCCGATTCCCAAACCGCCGTGGGGTGGTGCGCCGTATTTATGCAACAAGAGGTAGGTATCGAAAAGTTCGGGGTTCATGCCGAGTTTTTTCATCTTTTCTACCTGCATATTATAGTCGTGAATTCTTTGACCACCGGAAGTGATTTCTAGACCCCTAAAGAGGAGGTCGAATGAAAGGGTGTATTCGGGATCAGCGGGATCGTCCATAGTATAGAAGGGACGCTTTTTAGAGGGGTAGTGGGTTACGAACAAGAAGTCGCTACCGAGTTCCTTTTTAGCGTATTTTCCTAAAAGTTCTTCTTCCTGAGGGTCAAAGTCTTTCATATCCTGTGGTTGATACTTAAACTTTTTCATCAAAAGTTCTTTTGCGTCCATAAACTTAATAACGGGGATTTCCGTTATTTCGGGAATATCAGCGTGCAAAAGTTCAACCTCGTCCTTATATTCCGTTTTAAGCAAGTTCATAATATATTTAAGAGCACCCGTTTCGGTGTTCATAATATCTTCAAAACTGTTGATAAAGCCCATCTCCAAGTCCATAGAGGTGTACTCGTTTAGGTGACGAGAAGTGTCGTGATGCTCTGCTCTAAATACGGGGGCAATTTCAAAAACTCTCTCGTAAACGCCAACGAGTGCTTGCTTATAAAGCTGAGGAGATTGAGCGAGGAAAACTTCCTTGCCAAAATAATCGAGCTTAAAGATGTTCGTTCCGCCTTCCGCACCAGCAAAAACGATTTTTGGC
Source organism: Clostridia bacterium (assembly GCA_017414525.1). GTDB lineage: Bacteria > Bacillota > Clostridia > Christensenellales > Borkfalkiaceae > UBA1259. Next base: position 10,711 of record JAFQLO010000019.1, read on the forward strand.
GAACGGATTTCGGTAAAACGGTTTTTCATTAAAAATTCTCTAAAACCTCTTGCGATACCTTCTTGAATCTTAAAGATTGCTCTTTCTTTGGGGTTACGCATAGAGATAGGGCGCAAATCCAAAACGGTTGAAAGTTGAATGTTATCGAGTTGTTTTTTGTTGATTACGATAGGCAAACCTTCAGCGGGAAGAGAAAGAATATCAATTCCGTGGATCTGAAGTTCGTATCTATCGTTGCCCTTAGCGTCTTTACTAGAAACTACCTTTCCGGTAACCTTAACGCAAGCCTCTTCACAAAGCCTTTCGTCCCAACGGTAATCGGAAAATTCGGGCGCGTAAACGCATTGAATGGTGTCTTTAGCAGTTCTTATAATAACGAATGAAAACCCCGTCATTTCACGGATTCTGTGAATATAACCGTGAATAGAAATCACTTCGCCATCGTGAGCGGTAAAGTCGGAAAACTGGATAGTGTTTTCAGTAAGCGTTCCGTTAATTTTGTCCATGACAGTACTCCTAATATAATAAAGAAAATTATTATTGCAATTATATCACATTTTTTTATCTTTGACAACTTCTTAATGAGGAATAAACGCACCACTTTAATATTTTCTTTTCTCAAATATAGTTGAGAATTGATTTCTTGCGGTTAAAACTGTTGTCTAAAATCAAAATTTATGTTAAAATGTACCGTGAAAAAACAAGTTCTAGTGGAGAAATAGTATGAAAATAGGTGTTTCAGTTGAATCTACCAACGATTTGGGGAATGAGCTTCTTGAAAAATTTAATATAAGCGTCGTGCCTTTTGATATTACGCTCGGCGATAATACTTATAAGGATGGCGAGATAGCTACTTACGATATTTTTAAGTACGTTGACGAGACGGGCATTTTGCCCAAAACCAACGCCATTAACGACTTTGGTTATACCGAATATTTTGAGGGACTTAAAAAAGAGTACGATGCAATAATTCACATTTGTTTATCTAGCGGACTTTCTTCTTCTTGCGGAAACGCTATGAGAGCGGCAAAAGAGATGAAAAACGTTTTCGTTATCGACAGTAAGAGTCTATCAACTGGTATAGGACTACTTGCTCTTTACGCTTGCGACCTCGTTCAAGAAGGTTTTATGCCCGAAGAAATTGCTAAAAAAGTTAGTGAAAGAGTAGATAAACTTCAAGTTTCTTTCGTTATTGAAAGATTAGATTACCTTTACAAGGGTGGTCGTTGCAATAGTTTGCAACTATTCGGCGCAAACCTTTTAAAACTCCGTCCCAGAATAATAGTTAAAGACGGCAAGATGTCCGCTGATAAAAAATATCGCGGAAATATGGTTAAGGTCGTTAATAACTATTGTGCAGATACCTTAGAAGAGTTCAATACTCCTGATCTGACGAGGGTTTTCGTAACCTATACTACTGCGACCAAAGAAATGGTGGACGCTGCAAAAGCCGCACTTGAAGAGGCTGGGTTTAAGAATATTTACGAAACTCACGCTGGTTGCACTATTGCAAGTCACTGTGGTGGCAATACGCTCGGCATCTTGTATTTTAACGACGGAAATAAACAATAAGAAAAAAAACACACCCGCAGAATTATTTCTGCGGGTGTGTTTTTTTATCTATACATTTTTAAGGTGTTAGAAACGATGGAAACTTCAAACGGAATATTTTCGTAGAGTTCGCCGTCAACGTTAATGGTAAGTGGTTTATCGCTAGTGATTTTAACGCTTTTGCAAGGCATAGTCATCGTCTGTTTTAAGGAAAGAATTTTGCCTTTTTTAAGTTTAAGAAAAGCTCCTATGATTTTGATTTTGGGATTTATTTCTTTAACGGCTACAAAATTTAGCATACCGTCGGACGGCGTTGCGATGGGGCAGATAGGTATTCCGCCACCAAAATCACTTCCGTTTGCTATTCCTGCAATAAACGAGCGGAAAGAGTGTTTTATTCCGTCAATTTCCGCGGTAAAATCAGTATATTCAAAATCAAAGAGTGTTTTTATCAAACTGGTAGTGTAACTAAACTTATTCTTCTTTTTGAGAGCGTTATATCTCTTTAAAACGTCAACGTCTATGCCGGTGCCGATAACGTTCATACCCCTAATAGAGGGAAGTTGCATAAAGTCCGTGTATTTAGGCTGGTTATTGATAACGATATCTAGAGCCTTTTCTGCGTCCAAAGGAATGTTTGCAGCCTTTGCAAAGTCGTTACCAGTTCCGCAGGGAATAAGCCCGAGGTTTACCTTTTCAAAGTTGGAAAAACCGTTAATAACCTCGTGAAGAGTTCCGTCCCCGCCGACGACGATTATATCCGTCGCACCTTTTTTGATAACGTCCTCGGTGAGAGTTTTAGCGTGACCGTGCTCTCTAGTAAAATGAATATTAAAAGGAAGTTTTTTCCATTCGAGAATTTTCTTTAATATGGAAACAACTTTTCTCGTTTTCTTGCCGTGTTTTCCACCGGCAATTGGATTAATTATAAAATCTAACATACTTCGCCTTTTTTCTTGATAAATTAAATTTTACTATAAAATTAACAAAATTTCAAGTTTTTGTGATACAATATTCGTATGAAAATAAATTTTAATGAAAAACTTAAAGATTTATGCGATAGTTTGCCCGCACCGCTTTACGCCGTCGGGGGGATAGTGCGTAATTTTTTGATTGACGGAAGTATTTCGTCTGATTACGATTTGGCTGCGGCAATTCCAGTAGGCGAACTTGAACGCTCGGTAATAGATAAGGGTTTTGAAGTCCTTGCCGTTTATCCTAGAACGAATACGCTGGTGTTTAAGATTGACGGAGAAAAGTACGAATACACGGCGTTTAGAAAAGAAAGTTATAAAAAGGGTGGCGTTCACACTCCCGAAACGGTGGAGTTTACTACTGATATAGTGGAGGACGCTAAGCGCAGAGATTTTAAATGCAACGCTATTTACTACGATATAAAAAAGGACGAGTTAGTCGATCCGTTAGGCGGGATAGATGACGTTAAAAATAGAGTGCTTGATACCGTGGACGAGCCGGAAAAAGTGTTTTCTCACGACGGGCTTAGGCTTATGCGCCTTGCAAGGTTTTGCGGTGAACTGAATTTTAAGCCGACCAAAAGAGTTTTGGAGGCTGCGGCGAAGTTTTCTGATAACATCAAAGACATTTCACCCGAGCGAATTTTTGACGAACTGAAAAAGATTTTAATTAGCGATAAAAAGTATGCGTTCTCTAATAAATTCGGGCATTACGAGGCAATTAAACTGCTAGAAAAAACGCGCGTTTTGGATAAAATTATTCCCGAACTTACTCTCGGTAGGGGAATGGCTCAGCGCAAAGATTATCATAATTTCGACGTTCTAGAACATTCTTTAAAAACGCTGTTATACGCTGAGGAAAACATAAGATTAACCGCACTTTTGCACGACGTGGGTAAGCCTTATTGTATGATAAAAACGGGGCAGTTTTATAAGCACGATTTGGAAGGCGAAAAAATTGCGCTTAAAATTTTAGATCGGTTAAAGGCAGATAATAAAACCAAAAGGGAAGTAGCGTTTTTAATTAAGCATCATATGCTCGATATGGATTTAAAGATGCGAGAGGGAAAACTTAAAATCTTCTTTGCTAAAAATTATCCGCTAATCGAGCAACTCCTAAACTTAAAACAGGCGGATTTTAAGGGCAGTAAGGAGCAAGAGGGCGTATGCCCAACGGTTATTAAGTGGAAAAATATTCTCGTCGATATGCAAAAAGAGGGTGCACCGCTTGATAAAAAGCAGTTGAAAATTAGTGCCGAACGACTCATTGAACTTGGCTTTAAGGGCAAAAAAATAGGTGAGGAAATAGAAAAACTTTTCCTTTTAGCAGTGGAAAATCCCAGCGTTAACGATGAGAAAAAACTTTTCGAACTTGCAAAAAAGCATTTAAAGATTTAAGGAAACTTAATAATTTAAATAACGGCTGTTAAAATAATTGACAAAAAAAGGTCAATTTGGTATTATGTTTATACTTATGGCTTAAGCCGTAAAAAACCTTGCTTACCGTTAGTGGTAAGCCGAATAAGTCCAGGAGGTAAAAATTTATGACGAAATACGAGATGCTTTACATTCTTGATGCGCAACTTGCTGACGAAGCGAAAGACGCTCTTATTGCAAAGGTCGAAGATTTGGTTACTAAAAACGGCGGTGTAATTGAAAAGACCGAACGTTGGGGTGTTAGAAAACTTCAATATCCCATTAACTATAAGTCTGAAGGCTTTTACGTATTGATGCAGTTCGAAGCTGAAAAATCTTTCGTTGAAGAACTCAAGCGCGTAATCGGAATTACAGACGGTATTATCAGAAGATTGATAACCAAAAGATAAGTAGGAGAAAAATTATGAACAAAGTTATCCTTGTAGGAAATCTTACCCGCGATCCCGAACTTTCGGAAACCCCCAGTGGTGTTGCCGTTTGTAGGTTTGCTATTGCAGTATCTAGAGATTATGCAAGCGCAGACGGTACGCGTGAAACCGATTTTTTCAATATCACCGTTTGGCGCGGCAGAGCGGAAAATTGCGGTAAGTATTTGAAGAAAGGAAACAAGGTTGCAATCGTCGGCAGTCTGCAAAACCGTTCTTATGAAGATAAAGACGGTATTAAGAGAAACGTAACTGACGTCGTTGCAAACGAAGTGGAGTTCTTGACGCCGAGATCAGCTCAAGGTGGCGACGATGAAGACGCACCCGTTACCTCTGCGAAAAGAGAACGTCCTCAGTTAGAAGCGATTGATGATAATCAACTTCCCTTCTAAAAAGAATTTTTTAAGGAGAAATTAAAATGGAAGAAAATACCAACGTAACTTCTGTAGCTACTGCTGAACCCGCAGCTGCTGCAAAAGAAGGTAAAAAATTTGCAAAAAGAATTCCCCGCAAAAAAGTATGTGCTTTCTGCCAGAATAAAGTTGAAGCTATCGACTATAAAGATATCAACACTTTGAAGAAGTATATTACCGAAGGCGGCAAAATTCTTCCCCGTCGTATGACCGGCGTTTGCGCAAAACATCAAAGAGTTTTGGCAAAAGCTATTAAACGTGCAAGATTGGTTGACCTTTTACCCTTTAAGGGCGAATAATTTTTTTTGCGGCGGATATGCGTCGCAATAGTGTGTCAAACATCAAAGCGCAAACAGTTACGTACAAAAAGTACGCGCCTGTCTGCGCTTTTTCGTTTTCCTCCTCTTGCTTGCATCTGCACCGCAAAAGCAGCTAGCGAGCCTCGTCTTGCTTGCATCTAATCCCTTAAAAGCAATATGACTAATAAAAACTAAAAGCAGCCATCGGGTGCTTTTTCCTTTTAAAAACACTATATATTTATTTTAAAATTTTAATTATAGGTGAATTTTTGTTGACTTTATCGTTTTAGCGTGCTAAAATGTTAAAGAATTAAATTTTCAAAGTGAGGGAAGAAATGGCTAACTTCGATATTAAAACGTTTGACGGATTATTTGATGCCGTGTTAAAATTAAAAAACGTAGAGGATTGCAGAAGATTTTTTGAGGACGTTTGCACTATCAAAGAACTTCAAGATATATCGCAGAGGTTAGAGGTTGCTAGGCTTTTAAAAGAGGGCAACAATTATCAAGAAGTGTGCAAGCAAACTGGTGCTAGCACGGCTACCATTTGCAGAGTTAATAAGTGCATTTTGTACGGACGCGGTGGATACGACATCGTTCTTGATAAAAACGCAGAGGAGAATAATAATGGACAAGTTTGATTTGGTTTTAAGTAGCGATGAAAAGGCTGTTTACGCCCTCCGTTCTATATATAAAAATTACGGCTATGAGCAGTATAGAATGAGCAAGTTCGAGGAGTACGACCTTTACGCTAAAAATAAGGACTTTTTGGTTTCCGAGAGCGTTATAACGTTTACCGATACAGACGGCAAACTTATGGCATTAAAACCTGACGTTACTCTTTCTATCATAAAAAACAATAAGGACGTAAAAGACGACGTTAAAAAGGTTTATTATAACGAGCACGTTTATAGGGTGAGCAAGGGAACTCGTTCATTTAAGGAGATAATGCAGGTTGGTTTGGAGTGTCTTGGCAAGGTGGACGAATATTTAATCACCGAAGTTTTGCTCCTTGCGAAAAAGAGCTTGGGCGTTATTTCAAACCAAAACGTTTTGGACGTTTCGCACCTTGGAATAGTTAAGGGCGTTTTGAATTATTTAGGAATTTCCAAAAAGGGTTGCGATAAAATTTTCGAGTGTCTTAAAGAAAAGAACCGTGAGGGCGTAGTTTTAGTTTGCGCTAGCGAAGGGCTTGACCAAGAGAAAATTAATATTGCTGAAAAACTCGTTACCGTTTACGGTGCGCCTGAAAAAGTTATTCCGGAACTTGAAAAACTAAACCTTTCAGAGGAAATAGGAAGTGCTATCGACAGCCTTAAAAGGGTTATCGGTGCTCTTAAAACTTTTGGCGTAAACGAAAATATTAATATCGACTTCTCGGTAGTGAGCGACCTCAACTATTATAATGGATTTATCTTTAAGGGATTCGTAAGCGGTATTCCTACCGCTGTGTTATCGGGTGGCGAATACGATAATTTGATGGTTAAAATGGGCAGAAAGGATAAAGCGATAGGGTTTGCCGTTTATCTTGACGGACTAGACAAACTCTCCGCGCCCTCTAACGAGCTGGACGTGGACGTTGCGATTGAGTATAACGACGCTAGCCTCAATGAAGTTTGTGCCCTCGTTAATAAACTAGTGGCTGGCGGAGAAAAGGTTATTGCAAAAAGCAAACTTCCCGCAACCGTTACTTATAAAAAACTTATCACGCTTAAAAAGGGGGAGTAAGGATATGAAAAACTACTTAAACGTTGCGCTTCCCAAAGGAAGACTTGGCGAAAAAGTTTATTATATGTTTGAAAAGGCGGGCTTTCCTTGCCCAGCGATTAAAGAGAATAACAGAAAACTCATTTTTGAGAACCCCGAAGTGGAGGTTAGATATTTCTGGGTTAAGCCGTCCGACGTTGCAATTTACGTTGAGCGTGGTGCGGCGGACGTGGGCGTTGCCGGCAAAGATATTCTTCTAGAATATTCTCCCGACGTTTACGAACTTTTGGACTTGAAAATCGGTAAGTGCGATATGGCGGTTGCTGCAAAGGCGGACTTTAAGGACGATAGGTCGAGGACTCTTAACGTTGCAACAAAGTTTACTAATATCGCTAAATCTTACTATGCTGCACAGGGCAGAGATATTGATATAATTCATTTAAACGGCTCAATAGAGATCGCGCCTATTTTGGGACTATCCGACGTAATAGTTGATATAGTTGAAACTGGCACGACGCTTAAAGAGAACAACCTTATAGTTGTGGAAAAATTCCAGCCGATATCCGCAAGGCTTATTGCGAATAAGGCAAACTTTAAGTTTAAGAGCGAGCAGATTGAAAAGATTAGACGTTCACTTTTCGAGCAGACGGAGAACATATAATGATTAAAATATTATTCGATAACTTAAACGAGCGCGACCAAATCTTTGGCGTTACCGAAAAAAAGGTGGACGTATCGGGTGCCGTTTCAGAAATTATTGATAAAGTTAAAAAAGACGGGGATTCCGCGCTTTATTATTACGCGGAGAAGTTTGACGGCGTTAAACTTGATACCCTCCTCGTTTCCGAACAGGAAATAATCGATGCTAAAAACTCGGTTGATAAAGAGTTTATAGGCGTGCTTGAGCGTGCGGCGGAGAATATTCGCGCATTCCACGCTCTTCAAAAGCGCGACGGTTTTGAATTAAAAAAAGAGGACGGAGTTATCGTCGGTCAAAAAGTTATTCCAGTCGAGCGTGCGGGGCTTTACGTTCCCGGGGGAACGGCGGCTTATCCCTCTACCGTTTTGATGGACGCTATCCCTGCAAAGATTGCGGGCGTTTGTGAGGTTGTTATGGTAACGCCTCCCGCTAAAGACGGAAAGGTTAACCCAGTTATTTTGGCGGCTGCATCGGTTGCCGGTATCGATAAGATTTATAAGGTAGGCGGGGCACAGGCGATTGCTGCTCTTGCTTACGGAACGGAAAGCATTAAAAAAGTCGATAAGATTGTTGGTCCAGGAAACGCGTTCGTTGCAGAGGCTAAAAAGCAAGTTTTCGGGATAGTTTCTATCGATATGATTGCAGGACCTAGCGAAATTATGGTCGTTGCAGACGATAAAAATAAAGCAAAAAATATTGCGGCAGACTTACTTTCTCAAGCTGAACACGATAAACTCGCCAGCGCAGTGCTTATAACCGATTCAAAAGAGTTTGCTAACGAGGTGTCACTCGAACTGGAAAAGCAGATACCGCTATTAGAAAGGGCGGAGATTGCGAGAGCGTCTATCGATAATAATGGAAAGATAATAGTTACCGACTCGATTGATAGGGCGATAGAGCTAGCAAACGCTATTGCGCCCGAGCATCTAGAACTTGCACTCGATAATCCTATGGAATATCTTAAAAAGATAAAACATGCGGGTTCGGTATTTTTAGGCAGAAATTGCCCAGAGGCACTAGGCGATTATTTTGCGGGAACAAACCACACCCTCCCAACCAGCGGAACGGCGAGGTTTTCAAGTCCCCTATCAGTGGACGATTTTATTAAAAAGACTCAGTATATATATTACGATGAAGACGCGCTTAAAAAAGTTTGCAAGGATGTGGAACTTTTTGCTAAAAAAGAGGGGCTCACCGCCCA
>JAFQLO010000020.1 GCA_017414525.1 Clostridia bacterium
AATAGCCGAGGTACGCGGTAGTTGCGTGGCTCATATTGTGCATAAACAACTTTCTTTGAATAAACAAGTTAAAAGGTGCGTAAGGATAGAGTTTTTTAAGTGCGGGAATTTCCCCCTTAAACGCATTCTTATCAACGGGAAGAATGTCGTAAGGTTCGACTGCAACTCTCAACGGATTGCCCCTCTTTTTATCCTCTGATAAAACTGGAACCATTCTGCCGATACTTGCCTCAACGAATCCGATTTCCTTATCTATTCTTTCAGCATATTCGGGAAGTTGCTCCTTAATAAGACCTTTTAAGAATTCGTCTGCCCCGATTAAGTTTTCGCAAATGATGATGTTAAAAGGTTTAGCGTTTTGTTCAAAACGCTTTTTTAAGCCCTTTGCGATGGGTTTAGCGATAAATTTCAAAACGTTTACGCCGATTGCAGTTGCCATAATATCAGCAGCAGCGATTTCGTTAGCGACGAGTTCTTCGTCCGTACCGTCGATGCCGTAAGCGTTTTTAACGATTATTTCCTCAGTGCCGTCGTTACTAACAACGTCAACGGGATATTCTTTGTCTTGATTAAGTCTTCCGATAACTTCTTTGTTAATATCAACGAAGCCTACGGAATAGCCTTCTGAGGAGAACAACTGACCGATAAAACCTCTACCGATGTTGCCCGCTCCATACATTACGAATTTTTTCATAATAACTCCTTAAAGTTCTCTTATAATTCTTGCGGGGTTGCCTGCAATAACCACGTTATCCCCAAAACTTTTGGTAACGACTGAGCCTGATCCAACGACCACGTTATTCCCGAGCGTTACGCCTGGGTTAATAATAGAGCCGCCGCCTATCCAGCAATTATCGCCTATCGTTACGGGGAGTCCAAGTTCCACGCCGTTATAGCGTTCCTCCGCACGCACGGGGTGCGTTGCGGAAAATATCTTAACGTTAGGTGCAAGCATACAGTTTTTGCCGATAGTCACCCTATTGACGTCTAGAATAACACAGCCGTAGTTAGCGAAAAAATTTTCGCCAACAGCTATGTTTATTCCGTAATCGCAATAAAAAGGAGACTGTACTCGCACGTTTTCGCCAGTTTTGCCTAAAATCTTTTTGATAAGATTATCCTGTTTCTTTTCGTTAGAAGGATCGATTTTATTATACTTACCGAAAAGTTTTTTAACCCGCAAATGAAGTTTTCTTAGTTCAGGATCAGCGGGAGAATAAAGTTCTCCCGCCAAACTCTTTTCTCTCTCAGTCATTTTAGTTCATATCAGGAACTAACGGTCCAGCAAGTTCTTTAAGGAAGAACAATCTTCCAGGAATGGTGGGAATGAAAGATGAAGTAATCCATCTAGAAGGACCGTGACGCAAGGTCATCCAAAGGCTCATACCCTGCCACTGCATTCCACGTCCGTAAACGCCGTCTGCACCGCCGATTGCGTAATCTGCTTGGAACATAAGACCGGGTCCTATGGTGTTTGCACGGCAAGGAACGAGAGGAGTTCTTGACTTAAATGAGGTCTGTGCGTTCTGTTCAATGGTTAATGGGTGAAGTTTTGCACCGATTCTATAAGGCTGCTTAATCCATTCTTCATCGCTACTAAATTCGCTACCAAACTGGGGTTCCCAGAATGCGATGTGGCACATTCTACCGATGCCGTAAACAAGAACGAGCTTTGCGCCCTCTTTCTTTAATGCTGCGATCTTCTCGGGATAAGTGGGAAGATTTTCTTTAGTTGCAAAGTTTCTGTGGTCCTTAGGTACGGTGAGTTCGCCTAAAGGATTATAAAAAGCAGTTTCCATAGCGTTCTGGAAAGATGCTTCGCCGGTAATGGTGTTACCCTCTGCATCAGCCCATTCATCCATATTAAAGCACCAAACGTTTTTGCAGTTTACGTTCCATTCTTTGAGGAAATAAACCGCCCATTTATACATACCCATAGGTCCTACGGGAAGAATAAACGCGATCTTTTGACCTCTTTCGTTTGCCTTTTTAATTTCGTTAGCAATTTCGTGCCCCATCTTAACGTCAAACTCGCCGAGTTCTTTACATTCGATAGGAGTGAAACCGTCGTTCCAGAATGCTTGTCTTTCAGTAACTGATTCGGGTGCGTTAGAGCAGCACTTATCAATCTTCTCGAAATCCCAACCTTCGGGATAAAAACCTTCTAATAAACTACCTTTAACTGTTGAATTAAAATCCATAATATATTCTCCTAAAATATTATTTTTCGTTATAAATTTTTTCTACCACTTCTTGAACTTGAACGGCTCTATCCGTGTAGAAGTAGTCAAGTTTTCCACTCTCAACCGCTTCGCGGAACTTAACTATTTGTTTCATATAGAGATTGCTCTCTTCACCAAAAAACTCTTGCGGTTTTTCCGTTTCTCTATTTTGAGCAGCAACGTAATCACCCTGCGGTGAATATAAATATTTAAGCACGCCTTTTTCTTCTTGAGCAAGCGTTCCAGAGCAAATAATATATCCCTTCGTGCCGTAGAGTTCAAACTTGCTTTCAGACGCGTTATCGGGGACGTTAAAGTTTACGTCGATATGACCGAGCGTTCCGCTAGCCGTCTTAAAGATTATAACTGCACCGTCCTCAACCTCGTAACTAAAAGTTTTGGTTGAATAGAATGCTTTTTGGTCGACTATTTCCTCACCCAAAACGTCTTCAATGAGTTCAATACAATGCACACCCAAGTCCATTATTGCGCCGCCGCCACCAAGTGCCTTGGTCTGCCTCCACGCGCCCTTTATCTCAGGATACCAACAAGTGAACTGCGCTCTAACGCTGTTTACGCTACCGATTGCCCCATCTTTTATTAAGGCTTTTGCCTTTTCGTGCAAATTATGATATTTCATCATATAGCCAACGCAAAGTAGTTTGCCGTTCTTCTTAAACGCCTCTGCTAATTCCGCGCCTTCTTTTGCGTTCATAGCGATAGGCTTTTCCACGAAAACGTGTTTATCGTATTTTAACGCTAGCATCGCCTGTTCGTAATGCTTAAATACTGGCGTTCCGATATAAACCGCGTCGCACTCTACGCTTTTTAGCATAGTTTCCTCATCGGTAAAATACTCTACGCCATACTTCTCTCCAACTGCCTTTGCCGTTTCAGGAACCTTGTCCATAAGCGCAACTAACGTGCTCTTTTCGTCCTTTAATATTGCGGGGATAGTTCTTCTATCCGCTATTCCGCCCGCACCTATTACACACCATTTCATACTATTTTCTCTCCTTTTCACTTCTTATTCCGGAAGTAATCTCTTTGAAGTGCCTTTCAGGTATACTTGACACTGTCTAAATCCCTCTGCATATTCTGCGCCACATTGATAACCGCGGTATCTTGAACAAGTTTTAACCATATCAGGGAAGTCTATGTGGTCGTGATCTCTCATCCAAACGATCTGGCTTTCGTGACAGTTAAGCATTTTTAGTTTCAGGTCGATGGTATCTGTTACGTCAACGAACATCGTTGGGTTGAAGTTTACCCCAGCAAGCGTATCCATATAGTAAATGGGAACTAGTTTTGCGGGAGTATCGTCCTTGGTGAATTTATGAACGCTACACTTATAGTTAGGAAGCGTTGCGGTAAAACTTGCGTCGAACACGAGTTTTGATACTGAAGTGTGGTCAGGCATGTAGTCCTCGGGATCGTGGGTTATTATAAGGTCGGGATTAGCGTAT
>JAFQLO010000021.1 GCA_017414525.1 Clostridia bacterium
CGGCTTATTTAAGGCGTTATAAACGAGCAGTTCAAGGCTCGCGAAACGTTTTGGACGAGATAAACCTTGTTGGTTATCGAGGTCAAAACGATAAGCAGTTAACGCAGAAATGCGAAGTTTAGAACGGCTTATTTAAGGCGTTATAAACGAGCAGTTCAAGGCTCGCGAAACGTTTTGGACGAGATAAACCTTGTTGGTTATCGAGGTCAAAACGATAAGCAGTTAACGCAGAAATGCGAAGTTTAGAACGGCTTAAACACCTTGAGCCTTCATAGCCTCTGCTACCTTCAAGAAGCCTGCAATGTTTGCACCAGCCATATAGTTACCGGGCATACCGTATTCTTTAGCATACTTATCGCAAGCAGCGAAGATGCTCTTCATAATGCCGAGAAGTTTTTCATCAACTTCTTCGAAAGACCAAGACATTCTGATGCTGTTCTGGCTCATTTCAAGACCGCTGGTAGCAACGCCACCTGCGTTTGCAGCTTTTGCAGGTCCGTAAAGAATTCCGTTGGAGAGATATACATCGATTGCTTCGGGAGTTGAAGGCATGTTTGCACCTTCAGAAACTACCTTACAGCCGTTCTTAACGAGAATCTTTGCGCTTTCGCCGTTGATTTCGTTCTGAGTTGCGCAAGGAAGTGCGATATCGCAAGGAATAGTCCAAATTCCAGAGCAACCTTCGTGATATTCAGCGTCCTTTTTAACGTTAACGTACTCTTTAATTCTCTTTCTCTCAACTTCTTTAATCTGCTTAACGAGAGCGAGGTCGATTCCGTTTTTGTCGTAGATATAACCGTTACTGTCAGACATAGCAACTACTTTTGCGCCAAAGCTGGTAGCCTTTTCGCAAGCGTAAATAGCAACGTTACCAGAACCAGAGATAAGAACGGTTTTTCCTTCAAAACTCATGCCGTTAGCAGCGAGCATTTCTCTAGTGAAGTAGCAAAGTCCGTAACCGGTAGCCTGAGTTCTAGCGAGTGAACCGCCGTAAGTTAAGCCCTTACCAGTAAGCACGCCAACCCATTCGTTTCTAATTCTCTTATACTGACCGAACATATAACCGATTTCTCTTGCGCCAGTACCGATATCACCAGCGGGAACGTCAACGTCCGCACCGATGTATTTATAAAGCTCAGTCATAAAGCTTTGACAGAAGTTCATAATTTCGTTATCTGATTTGCCCTTAGGATCAAAGTCAGAACCGCCCTTACCGCCACCCATAGGAAGGGTGGTAAGGCTGTTCTTAAAGGTTTGTTCAAAGCCCAAGAACTTAATGATGCCGAGGTTAACTGAGGGGTGAAGTCTTATACCGCCCTTGTAAGGTCCGATAGCAGAGTTAAACTGGACTCTGAAACCTCTGTTAACGTGCATTTTGCCGTTATCGTCAACCCAAGGAACTCTGAAAATAATCTGTCTTTCAGGTTCAACTATTCTTTCTAAAACACCTGCGTCAACGAGGTCCTGTCTTTTTTCAATAACGGGTTCTAAAGTAGACAAAACTTCGGTAACAGCCTGAATGAATTCGGGTTCGTTTGCGTTTCTCTTTTCCGTTCTTGCCAAAAGGTCAAGAAGGTATGCATTCTTAATAGCCATTTTCGTTTCCTCCAAAGTGGATTAAAATTATTTTTTCTATTGTACCACACTTTATTAAAAATCGTATAAGATTTTAATAAACTTTTTCTAATATTTAATATTATTTTCCTTTATAATACGCTAAAAGCACTGTTGAAGATCTATAACCACGGCAAAAAGCACCAAAAACATCAGCCCAACCGCGTGAATTATTCCTTCTACCCTTCTACTTATCGGCTTGCCTCTTATCCACTCGATAGCCGTAAACACTACTCGCGAACCGTCCAGCGCGGGTATCGGTAAAAGGTTAAACACGGCTAGATTAACTCCGATTAAAGAAGTCATATTTAGTAAGTGCCTTAGCCCGCCCATCTTAATTGCGTCGGCAGTTATGGCAATAGTCGTAACCGTTCCGCCTAAAGAACTTATCCCCAGCGCGCCAGTAATTAGTTGTTTTAGCACTATAAATATACTTGAGGCAAGCTTAAAAGAATATTCGAAACTTCTGCCTATCGTATCGAAAAACCCGAACTTTATGCTCTTTTGGTAAAGTCCACCGTTTATCATAGCACCGCTCTCGGAGTCTATCTCGTAATGAACGCCAAGCGCACGATAAAGCCTTGCCATATCTTCCACCGACGAAAAGTGGGTGTTATCCCTAAGCATTACTAAAATATCTTTTTTCTCTCCGCCCCTTAAAACGGTGAACTCAACCAGTTCTCCCGAATCTTTATTCTCCAGAGCGGTCATTAAGTCGGTAACGAGATAAACGCTCTTTCCGTTAGCCTCTAAAATAACGTCACCTTTATTAAACGAATATTCGTAGTACGCGGGGTTATCGTCAACGACGTAAGTTACTAGCGCGGCTTGCCCGTAAGAGAAAAAGGTTATCATTATAACTAGTAGCGCAAAAAGATAATTCATCAGCGCACCAGATATTAAAACTATTATCCTCTGCCACGGTTTTTTGTTATTAAAGGCGGTAGGATCGTCAGAATCGTCGTCCTCTCCCTTAAAAGCGCAAAACCCGCCGAGCGGTAGCGCACGAATAGAGAACACTTCCCCGTTCTTTTTCGTTTTCTTAAAAAGTTTAGGTCCGAAACCGATTGCAAATTCCTCAATCCCGAACCCCATTATTTTGCCAGTTATATAATGACCTAATTCGTGGACGGTTATCATAACTAGCAGTACTAGCACGGCGAGGAGCACGGATAAAACCGAACTCATTATTTCACCGAAACTTGCAAGATATAAATATTCCATTACACTCCAAACAAATCTTTTACGTATTTTCGCGCAAAGCCGTCCGCCTCGGTAAACTCTTCTAAATGAAGATGCTGTCCGCCGTCGTAAGACTGCATTGCACCGTAAATAGATTTATAAATATCCTCGTACCCGATTTTTCCTTCTAGAAACAATCTGACGGCTTCTTCGTTGGCACCGTTAGCAACCGCTGGGTAAACGCCCCCTTCTTCCGCCGCTTGCAAAACGAGGCTAAAACAAGGGAAACGGTCGTGGTCAACGCTGTTAAAAGTGAGTTTACTAAGCGATGAAAAATCCAAACTTTTTATTCCGCAATCCAGTCTTTCAGGATACGAGAGCGCAAGAGAAATTGGCAGTTCCATTGACGGATAACTCATCTGCGCTATAACCGCGCCGTCGTCAAACTCTACCATAGAGTGTATGATGCTTTCCCTATGAATTATTACGTCTATTTTACTTAAAGGCGCGTTATATAGCCACTTTGCCTCAACAACTTCGAACGCTTTGTTTACGAGCGTTGCACAATCTACGGTTATTTTTGCGCCCATATCCCAGTTGGGGTGTTTAAGCGCCTCTTTAGCCGTAACGCATTTTAACTGCTCTTTTGTTAAATCTCTGAACGCACCGCCACTAGCCGTTAGAATAATTCTCTTAAACGGCTTGTTAAAATCGAAATCAAGTGCCTGCCAAATAGCAGAATGCTCGCTATCAATAGGCGAAATTTTTATCCCCTTTTCTTTAGCGAGGCGCATAACCAGTCCGCCGCCAACGACTAAACTTTCTTTATTCGCTAGTGCAATATCTTTGCCCTTTTCTATCGCGTCTAAAACGGCAATTAACCCCTTAAAACCAACGAGCGCGATAACGACCACGTCCGCCTCGTCGATAATAGCGTTCTTAAACGCCTCTTCTCCAAAGAAATATTCGATACCAGTAACTTTTTGAGTTTCATTAATCGCAACTTCCTTTGCAAGCGTTGCAACCTTTGGCTTAAACTCCTCAACCTGCCTTAAAAACTCTTTTTCGTTATTCCCCGCAGCGAGAGAAATAAGCTTAAATTTATCGGGGTTGCGCTTAATAACCGATAGCGTTTGTTTGCCTATCGAACCAGTACTTCCTATAAGAGCAATTTTTTTCATAATCTTTCCTTTTTATACTATCCTACTATCAAAAATGCAAAGTAAACGATTACCATAACGAACATCGTTCCGTCAATTCTATCCAAAATTCCGCCGTGCCCCGGCAAAATTTTACCTGAATCTTTAACGCCCGCCTTTCTCTTAATTATACTTTCGAATAAATCTCCAAAAATATTGACCACGCTAGCAACTAGTCCTAACACCACGAAAAATAATATCGGATAACCAAAATTAATTTGCGGGTTAAATATAAAATACACTAATACCGCAGATATTGCGCCGCCTAACGTTCCTCCGATTGCACCTGCCCAAGTCTTTTTGGGACTAATCTTTGGGCAAAGTTTTTTCCCGCCGATTGCCATTCCCGTAAAATATGCAAAAGTGTCGGAAACAGGAGAGATAACGAACGCGCAAATAAGTGCTATAAAACCGTGTTCAAGCTCGTTTGCCATTAACGCAAAGGTCATAAAAACCATAGGATAGAAAAGTCCTAAAACGCTAGGCAAAAACTTATTCTTCTCCGTTTTTGTCACTATAAAATAAACGGCAATAACCGCAAAGCACAAAAGCGCCAGAGCGATTACGCCTAAATAGCCGAAACCCTTAAACAAGAAATATTCAATCGCTAAAAATAAAAGCGGTGCAATTACGGAATAAGCGACTATTAGCGCGCGGAACTTTCCCACGGAAAAAGGTTTTAACATCTTTACAAGTTCTACCGTTCCTATAACGGCAAAAGCGTAAGTTAATATATTAAAAATTCTATAATCAACAAATTCACGAAACAGAAAAAACGCTACTAGCACGACGACGTAGCACGCGCCCGTAATGATCCTTTTAAGCATTCGTCACCTTCCCGAACCTACGTTTTCTTTGAGAAAAACTCTCTAACGCCTTATCCAGTTCTACCTCGTCGAAATCTGGCCACAAAACGTCGGTAAAATAAAGTTCGCTGTACGCGCTTTGATAAAGCAAGAAGTTAGAAATGCGAAGTTCCCCGCCCGTTCTAATAATGAGGTCGGGCTCTCCAGATTCCGCCGTGTAAAGCCTCGACGATATGCTGTCAACGGTAACTTCCTCACCGTCTTTAATAAGACTATTAACGGCGTGCACAATCTCCTGCCTACCGCCGTAGTTTAGCGCGATATTAAGAATATGCTCTGTGTTATCTTTGGTAGCCCGCTCTCCGTCTTCGATAATTTTCTTTAACGAATCGGAAAGGCGATCTCTTCCTCCTACGACGACGAGTTTAACGTTATTCTTCTCGACCTTTTTAATAAACTTTTTAAAGTAAGTTGCTAAGAGGTCCATAAGCGCATCGACCTCTTCCTGAGGGCGAGCCCAGTTCTCTGAAGAAAAAGCGTAAAGTGTAAGCGCACGCACGCCTCTTTTAAAGGCGTACGTGACGATTTTATCTACCATTTTAGAACCTTCACGGTGACCGAACGAACGCTTTTTTCCACGCGCTTCCGCCCATCTTCCGTTTCCGTCCATTATAATCCCGACGTGTGCGGGAATCTTAACTAATTCCATTATACAGAAAGAACGTCCTTTTCTTTATCAGCGCAAAGTTTTTCAACCTTTTCAATAGCCTCTGCGATAACCTTGTCAACTTCCTTTTCGCAGATTGCGTGCTCGTCTTCTGAAAGTTCTTTATTGTTTTTCATCTTCTTTAATGCGTCCATTCCGTCACGACGAATATTTCTTATCGCAACCTTTGAATCCTCCGCCATCTTCTTAACCTGCTTAACGAGTTCTTTTCTTCTCTCTTCGGTAAGCGCGGGAAAAACGAGTCTTATAACCTTACCGTCGTTAACGGGGGTAATACCTAGGTTTTCCGCAAGAAGTTGCTTTTCAATAATTTTAAGCATACTTGCGTCCCAAGGAGCGATAACCAAGCATCTGCCTTCGGTAACCGAAAGGTTACCAACTTGGTTAATAGGAGTGGGCGTTCCGTAATAATCAACGAGCACCTTATCCAAAATATGTGGGTTTGCTCTTCCCGCACGGATAGTGATATATTCGCCATTTAAAACGGAAATGGTTTTTTCCGTTCTTTCCATAGTTTCCATCATCAAAACTTCATATTGTTCGTTCTCGATTGCCATAATTTTTCACCTCTAATATATATTTTATAAGCGATACTAAAAAGCCTATTTAATAAGCGTTCCGATAGTTTCGCCAGTAACGGCGCGCATAAGCGCGTTTTCTTCAAAAAGTCCGAATGCCAAAACGTGAATGTTGTTTTCCATGCACATAGCGATTGCCGTAGTATCCATAGCCTTTAAGCCTTGCGCAATGTAATCTTTATAAGAAACGACGTCAAGTTTTTTGGCATTTTTATTTACCTTAGGATCGGAATCGTAAATTCCGTCAACGTTTTTAGCAAGAAGCAAAACTTCCGCATCAATTTCCGCCGCTCTTAAAGCCGCGCCGGTATCAGTAGTAAAGTACGGGTTACCAGTTCCGCAAGCGAAGATAACTATTCTGCCTTTTTTAAGATGCGACATAGCCTTTCTTGAAATATAAGGTTCTGCTACTCTCGTAATGGTTAGCGCAGTTTGAACTCTAGTGGGAACGCCCTTTCTCTCCAAAGCGTCTTGAAGTGCAAGCGCGTTAATAATGGTTGCAAGCATACCCATGTGGTCCGCGGTAGTTCTATCCATTTGTTTACCTTGTCTGCCACGCCAGAAGTTTCCGCCGCCAACTATAATACCGATCTCAACGCCAAGTTCTCTAACAGCTATAATCTGGTCGGTAATACTATCGAGCACGTTTTCGTCAAGTCCGTTTCCTTGTTCGCCCGCAAGCGCTTCCCCCGAAAGTTTAATAACAACTCTTTTATATTTTGCCTTTTGCATAAAACCTCTCCTATAAGTCGTTAAATTTATTCCGCTCTATATTATACACGTTTTTAATCGTTTTGTCTATACCCTAAAAGGTTTTTAACAAAGATTTTTATTTTAATCACTACTTTCGCCTAACTCAATTTACAAAAAACGGACAAACCTCAGTTCGTCCGTCCTTTTCTTATTCTCCTTTATATTCTAAAGTGGGAAGTTCTTTTAAGTATTTTCTTAAAATCTTTTGGCTAAATCCGTTGTTCTCGATAATCTCCTTATAGAAATATGCGCTGGGCTTTGGCGTTCTTTCAAACGTCTTAAAGTCGCAATCAACCATTCCAAAGCGTGGCAAGAATGACGACCATTCGTAATTATCAAGGAGCGACCAGTAAAGATAACCCTTTACGTCCACACCCATTTTTATTGCCTCTTCAAGAGCCTTTAAGTATTCGCAAAGCCAAACGATACGGAATCTATCGTCGTTACAGCTACAACCGTTTTCCGTTATGATAACAGGTTTATCGGTAAGTCTTGAAAGGTTATGAATTATGCACTCAGGGTTAAACTCTTTGAGATAGAAATCTATATCTATCATATTCATAACGGCAGTATCGTATTTTTTTCCGATACCGCGAGAGTTTCTGCAATCAGCTATACGGCGGACGTAAGTGTTAATCGACCAGTAATCAACGCAGTCTTTTAGTTCCTTATCGTAAATAACGTCACGGAAGGGGAACACCAACTCACCAGTTCTAACAGCGTGGAAGAAAAACTCGTTGTTGCACATATCGAAGTTCTCTGCCATAAATTTATCCCACTTATCGTGCGCGCGGTAAGGCTGACAAAATACTAGTGCGTGCGCCGTACTAACGGGTGCTTTTGAGTACTTCTTGATAACGTGATACCCTCTAGCGTGGAAACGCACGGAATTTAATTTACCGTCAATATCACCCCAAAGGTTGTGCTCGTTAATAACGTTCCAGTAATCAACGTACGGTGCAATTTTGGGAACGATATAATCAACGTAACGCTCAAAGTAAGCGAGGTTTTCCATTTTGGAAAATCCTCCCATATTATGAAACCAAGTGGGGTATGAAACGTGCACCAAGGTAGCGAAAACCTTAACGCCCTTTTCCTTTAATTCTCTAAACAAATTGACGTAATGCTCGATAGCCTCTTGATTAAACTCTCCCTCGTGCGGTTCGATTCTGCTCCACTCAACGCTAGTTCTAAACGCCTGATGCCCTAAAGAAGTGACGAGTTCGATATCTTTTTTATAGAGTTCGTAACTGTTGCAAGCCATTCCCGACTTTTCGTTCCAGTTGCCGTCCACTTCCATTTGCCATCTTTGGCTGTGGATATTGTTACCCTCAACTTGATGCCCTGCATATCCTGAACCCCAAAAGAAATCTTTTGGGAAAGTAAAGTCTTTTAGTGAAAAAATATCAAACATAATTTTGCTCCTTACATATTAATCGTGGTAATTATAACATAAACAAATCCTTTCGTCTACGTTTTTTTCAAATTTACCGATAATTTATTTTCATTTCCTATTGCGCCCCGCTTTGTTTCGTGTTACAATCTAAAAAATAAGTATTTTTTTACCCATATCGTTTTATTTTTTACCTTGAAACCCTTTATAAAAAATAGTATTATATGTATGGATTTTATCTTAGAGGTGTCCCGTGAGATTTTATGAATTTGAAGATCCTTTTATAAATAGTCAACCACCCAAGTATTTTATCGATAACTTGTGTGCGCCAACGCACGCTCAAAAACTTTTTTCTAAGAATTTAAGAGAAAAGAAAGAGGGTGAAATTTCACTTGATAAAATATATTTTAACCCAAACTTTCCCGACCCCGAAAACTTGCTTGAAACTTCCTATAAAGATTTTAATGAGTTTTTATTAAGTGCGGATATTGTTAGCTCTAAAGACGGTATCCCACTAATTATCGAATGTGGAAAAACCGACTGCAAAGAGGCTTATATAATAGAGGTTAAGGAAGAATTTATCAAAATCATTTCCTCTGACACCGAGGGCGTTCGCCGTGCGCTCATCTATATTGAAGATTTAATCTTAAAGGCAGGCGGGCGTTTTTTATCTATTGGAAAAATTGAACGCAAACCGTTTATTAAAACTAGAATATCACGCTGTTTCTTTTCCCCGCCCAGCCACAACGATAACCAGGGCATGCTTAACGAATTAGAGGACGATATTGACTATTATCCAGAGGCTTACCTAAACCGCTTAATGCACGACGGTGTGAACGGACTTTGGATAGGTGCAAATTTTAGAGATTTATTAACGAGCTCTATCTTCCCAGAAAACGGGAAAGACGGAGAAAAAAGATTAAAAAAACTAAAAAGCATCGTTGATAGGTGCAAAAAATACGGGATAGGCATATATTTGTTTTCAGTAGAGCCCGCCTCTACTCACCGAAACGAAGCCCTTCAAAATAGACCTGACCTTCACGGCGGAACTGCGTGGGGCGGAAAATTAAGGCTTTTCTGCACTTCCACTCCAGAATTTTACAATTATATAAAAGAATGCCTTTCAAAACTGTTTGATTATATTCCCGACCTAGCGGGTTTTATCAATATCACAACTGGCGAAGCGCTATCAGGTTGTGGTTCCACTATAATATTCGACTGCCCCAGATGCAAGGAAAAATTTGGGACGCACGCAAAAACTCTTGCCGCCACCGAAAAAATGTTTGCAGACGTTATGAAAGAGGTTGCGCCTAACGCTAAATTCATCAGTTGGACGTATGCGCAAAGAGGTTGGAAGGAACATATTCCCGACGCTTTTTACCAATCGCTCGAAGAACGAGATACTTCCGTTATCCACATGCAAAACTTTGAGGACGAGGGCGAGGCAATCCAGCTCGGAAAAAAGAGAAAACTCTTCGACTACTGGCTATCTTTCGTCGGGCCTGGAAAAATTATGAAAGAATCGCTTGAAGTGAATAATAGGCGTGGTGTTGAAACTTTCGCAAAGCTTCAAGTGTGCTCTTCTTTCGACTTTGGCTGTATCCCCTACGTTCCCGCACCTGGAATTCTTTATGACAAATATTCGTATATGCTAAGCAACGGAATATCTGGCACAATGATGTGTTGGTATACTGGTAACTACCCCGGGCTTATGAACAAAGCCGCTTGCGAATTATCGTTTACCCCTTTCCATAAAGCAAAGGACGATTTCCTTTTAGACCTTGCAAAAATTTACTGGGGTGAAAATAGCGAGGCAGTAGTTAAGGCTTGGAAACTCTTCGAAGAGGGTTATAAAAACTATCCCTTAAACAAGGCGTTTTTATGGTTCTCTCCGTTCGTGGACGCACCAGTATCCCCCTTGCATTTAGAACCAGTTGATCTTCCGATGGCAAGCAGTTGGAAATATACCGAACCTGCTGGTGGTGACAGAATCGGCGAAACGCTCCTCGACGGGCACACCCTAGAAGAGGCAATAACTCTCGTTTCTAATATGCAAAGCTGTTGGGATAAAGGCGCTAAAATTTTAAGCGACCTAAACGACACTGCTTATCTTCCCCGTGCAGAGCAGTTTGCAATTATAAACGCTATGCAAATTCTAATAACAAGCGGAAACAACCTGTTAAAATTTTACCACTTGAGAAGACTTTTAGGTATTCAAAAAGGGGACGCATTAGAAACACTTAACAGTATGCAAAAAATAGCCGAAGAGGAAATCGTTTTAAGCAAAAGGTTAATCCCTCTTTGCGAACAGCTCCCTAGCATCGGCTATATGACCGAGGCAAACGGCTTTAAGATATTTAAGGAAAAACTTGTTTGGAGAATAGGCGAACTTAAAAAATGTTTAACTACCGAATTTCCCAAGGTTCGTAGTCGCATAGAAAACGGACTTAACCCACTGCCCTTCTATAATGGCGAGGAAAACGGTGCGGTAGTTTGCAAACTCTCTAAAAACGGTATAGAAAACGCAACGCCCACCTACTTTATATCTAAGAACGGTGAAAAATCTTCGATGACTTCCGTCTGCGCCTCTATAAATGATGAAAGAGTAACGATAAAGTTTACTCTTAGGAATGCTAAAAACGATAGCCTTTCGATAAAACCCGAATTTAGACTATTCCACCCCTCCGCTCCGTTTACTTTGAGAAATGGAAATTTATATATTCCACAAAACGTACAGTTTTCTTTTATTGACGAAGTTTACGAAAAAAGAAAGGAAGCAATCTCTTGTGCTAGCGAACTGCTCCACGACGGAACTTTAATATATATGCTAAGTTTTAACCGAGCTGATTTAGGAATGGAAAAGGGCGAAACGTTTAGGCTTGCAGTAGATAGAATCGGCGAAATAAACGAGGTTCTTTCCTTAGATGACCGAATATATCCCCGCTTAATTTTAGGGCAAATCTCCCCCGATTCATACGCATTTTTCGTCGAATAGTTAAAAATACACTAACAAAAAAGACATCTTCCCGATGTCTTTTTTTGGAGCTGGTGACGGGATGTTGCTACGCTTACGCTACGCAATATTCGCTTCGCTCATATATGAACGAGGCTCTCACTCGAAGCACCAACAAAAAAACTATCGCCACCCAAAAGGGTAGCGATTATTTTTTGGAGCTGGTGACGGGATTTGAACCTGCGACCTGCTGATTACGAATCAGCTGCTCTACCGACTGAGCCACACCAGCATTATATATTAAATTGTTTTTACAACATGCAAAAAATTATCATTTATTCCTTAGGCTCTACCGACCTAAGGCTCTTCCATTTTTCACAATATTAAAGGCGAAGAGTTTTCTCATTCGCCTTAACATATTAACACAATTACAAAAAAATATCAACGATTTTTACGCTGTTATAAAAGTTTTTAACAAATTTTATCCCTTTAATAATTGTTTAATTTTCTTAACGTTCTGTTTGCCAAGTTCATAACCCTTTTCAATCGCATAATCTACTTCGTTGAGTTTATACTGCGACATTGTACCCAAATCAGGAGTTAAATACAAATCTGGTTTCAAGGCCTCGACCTTATACTTGGTTAGTTCAGAATCGTAAATCTCGCCAACTCTTAATATAACCGACGCTATGTGATACTTTTTCACCGTCGGTTTAACCTCACCTAAAACGTCTACTACTACTACGACGTCCGCACCCATTTCGCGGACTTCCTCAATAGGCAACCTCGTGGTAACCCCGCCGTCAACTAAAAGCATATCTTTATAAGCGACGGGTTTAAATATTCCGGGGATAGAACTGCTGGCAACTACACCGTCAAGCAATTTTTCCTTGCCCTCAAATACTTTTGTTTTACCAGAAATAAGGTCAACCGCAACGCACTTAAAGGGGATTTTCGTATGCTCGAAAGTGTGATTAGTTAGGTAAGAATAGAGTTTAGAACGCATCTTTTTAGCGCGAAGAATTGCGCCGTTACCGACAGGATTAAAAGACAAATCAAACAAATGTAAAATTTTGAGTTTGTTAATCTCCTCTATCATATCAGAAGAAGACATACCTATAGAATAGCACGAGCCAACGACCGAGCCCATTGAAGAACCTGTTAAATAATCGGGAGTAATCCCCGCCTCTTCTAAAGCTTTCAAAAATCCTATATGAGCAACGCCACGGCTACCGCCTGCGCCCAAAACCAAACCTAACTTCTTTGCCATCTTTCCTCCTAAACTAATCTATAATATCAAAACCTCTGCCTTTTAACCAAGTTAAAGATAAATCCAACCACGGCTGAACGCTCTCGTTTACGTAAAGCGTTTCTTTGGTAGCAACCGATAAACCGTGTCCGCCGTTCTCAAACATATGGAACTCAAACGGAACGCCTTGCTTTTTATAAGCGAGCGCAATCTCGAATGCGTTACTTGAGGGCACTACGCCGTCGTTAACCGTTCCCCAAATAAACGCGGGTGGAGTATCTGTTGTTACCCTCGTTTCAATGGATAAACGCTTTTCAAGTTCCTTATCTCCTTTGCACTGAACGTTAAAAGAGCCTGCGTGCGTGGGAATTAAAGCACTGATAACTGGGTATGATAAAATTACCGCGTTAGGCGTGAGGTTTTCCGCCTTTTCCTTAAGTGCGTCCTTTACCTCTTTATCTTTTGTCATAGTAGCGAGCATACCGCAAAGGTGACCGCCCGCAGAAAAACCAACGGCTGCAACCTGATCTTTGTTTACGCCAAGTTCAACTGCGTTCTCTCTAATATACGCCATAGCCATTGACGCCTCTATTAACTGGTGCGGAAAGCCTAAGGGACTCACCGAATAATCAAGCGTGAAAGTATTATACCCTTTATTCAAATAATAAAACGCTATGCAGTCTTTTTCGCGCTGAGAAACGTGCGCGTAACCACCTCCGGGGATAACGAGCATAGCAGGTCTAATTCTGTTCGGGCAGAACTCGTTTTTTCCGTAAGTAATAACTTCTAATATTGCCTTTCCGCCCTCGGGTTTTTCAAGACCGTAATATTCATATAAGTCCACAACTTTATTGAGCATAATAACTTCTCCTAAAATTAACTTCGTTAAAAATAATTGTAGCACACATCGTGTTTAAATTCAAGTATAATAGTTGAACTTTTTTTTAATATTTGCTATAATAAATTTATGGGATATCATATAGACACAGGTTTAATAATCGAAAAATTCAATACTGATTGCGAATGCCCCCTATGCGAGATTCAAAAAATTGTTGAAGAACAGTTTTTGCACGAGTTCTTAAACGATGCCGTTATGGAGGATAACACTAGAATTAAGGTGGGCACTACTGGTTTTTGCGCAAGGCACTTCGATATGCTCTTTTCGCGCCCGAATAAACTTTCAGTCGCTCTTCAAATCGCAACTCGCGCGGACGTTATCACGCCTATGCTAGGTGAAGTTAAAAACGCAAAGGCAGCAAAAAAACTTGCCGATAAGATTGACTCATCTTATACCTCGTGCGTGCTCTGCTCTTACGTTGAAGATAGTATGGTTAAATATTATAAAACTATCGCGCAGATGTTCGAGCGGGAAAAAGATTTTTATAAAACGCTAGTCGGGCTTAAAGGTTTTTGCCTCCACCATTACGCTGAACTTTTAAGATACTCTAACTGCGCTGGGTTTATGAAAAATGAATACGTTAAAATTTTAAGTTCCAATCAGTCTAGAAATTTTGAAAGGCTTAAAGGCGAGCTTAAACAATTCTGCGATAAGCACGATTATAGGAACGCAAATATGCCCCTAGGCGATGCGGAAACCGCACTCCCTAGAATGCGCGAAAAATTCTACGGCAAAAAAATAGATTAAACTATAAATTTATAGCAAACTAAAAGACTAACGAATCTTATCGTTAGTCTTTTATGTTGTAATGCGAATATTATTTAACACTTCTGGCTTTTCTTTCCAAAACTTATATAACTCGTCAACTACTGGCTTATATTTATTCACCAGTTCCGCCTCGTTTTTATTAAAAATATCAGCAAGAACGTCTATCAATTCACCCAACTTTGCATCGTCAGTTTTATTGCCATTTAGATCTTTTCTTAAGTATAAAATTAAAGTGGCGCGGTGAAAATCATACAAACTTTGATAAGCACTATCTTCAAGCAATTCTCTATGCAAGCGCAAATAACGATGCACCCAAGTGAACATATCTTTTCTGCCTTGTTTTTCCCAATACCTTTCAAAACGACGAATATCTTTTTTATCCTTTGACCTCATATTTCTTCCTACATAAATCGTTTATTTTTCTAATAAGTATCTCACTAAAATAAGGCTATGCAACAAAAAATGGCTGATAATACTTGTTTGGTTTGGGCGAGAAAAATGCAAGAAAGACAAGTGTTTTATGAGGGCGCATACCCTCTGCGGTCTGTAACCGAGTAAAACACACAGTATTTCGTAGAATTTTTCCGCCAAAAATCAGCCAGAGTTTGTGAAGTAGCCTATAATAAAAAGTGCGCCAACCGAAGTTAACGCACCAAAAAACGCAAACTCCGTTTGTCGCGAAACAAAACCAAAATAGGACAAGATATACTCTCGTTCATCATAACGGTTGGAATTTGCATTTTTACAAAATTCATACCGTTATAATGCCCCTAAAAAGAGTATAGTATTCCTATAAAAGATATAAATATCCCTTTGCCTATTTTATTCGATTTTGTTTCGCATTGTTATTGTACCACATATAAAAATTTTTATCAAGTAGTTTTTTAAAGAAAACTCGACTTATAAAAAGTCGAGTTCTTTCTTTTATTCTTCTTCCTTAAAGTTTTTGCTTTCTTTGTGAGCCTCTATCGCCTGTTCGATTATGGAAAAAATCTCTTTCTTCCCAAGCCCTGTATCGGCGGAAGATGCGGTTATATCTGCAATTCCCACCCTTAAATCGGTGGCAATTTCTTTTAATCTCGGTTTAACCTTAGTTTTTCCAAGTTTATCGGCTTTGGTTGCGATAAGAGTAAATGGAAGTGCGTAATGATAAAGATAATTTATCATCATCTTATCGTCAGAAGTGGGGTCGTGGCGAATATCAACTAGGGATAAAACGAGGGTTATATCCTCCGTCGATAAAAACTTTTCTAAAAGCTCACCCCATTTTTTCTTTTCTTCCTTGCTGACCTTTGCAAAGCCGTAACCGGGGAGGTCCGCAAGCATAAACGCACCAAAATCGAAATAGTTTATTAGCCTAGTTCGCCCAGGCGTGACAGAAGTTTTTGCAAGTTTTTTCTGCCCAGCGAGCATATTTATAAGCGAACTTTTCCCGACGTTTGACTTCCCGCAAATAGCGATAATGGGTTTATCCGTCTTTAGAAAGTTTTTATCGCTCGCCACGCTGGTGACGAACGTTGCCTGTTTTAGTTCCATAATTTCACCTTAGAACTTTATCGCCGTTTCAAACACCTTTTCCACGCTGTCTGCCGTGATAAAGTTAATATCCTTTCGTATTTCTTGAGGTATCTCACTAACGTCTTTTTTGTTAGCCGTAGGAATAATAATCGTCTTTATGCCCTGACGGTAAGCGGCAAGTGCCTTTTCTTTTAGTCCGCCGATAGGCAAAACCTTTCCGCGAAGAGTTATTTCACCAGTCATCGCAACGCTCTTTTTAACTGGCTTACCAGTAAACGCAGAGAGAATGGCTGTTGCCATAGTAATTCCCGCGCTTGGGCCGTCCTTTGGCGTTGCTCCCTCGGGAACGTGCACGTGAATATCGGTTGTTTCAAACTTCTCGTCATCTATTCCGTACTTTTTAGCGTGCGCTCTTATATAACTAATAGCCGCTCTTGCCGACTCTTTCATAACGTCACCGAGCTTACCAGTCAATAATATCTCGCCCTTACCTTTCATAAGGCTAACTTCGATAGTTAAAGTTGTTCCGCCAACGCTCGTCCACGCAAGCCCCGTGCAAGCACCCACCTCGTCGTTTTCAAGCGTCTTATCTTTGAGATATTTTCTAACGCCTAGGTACTTATCGAGTTCGTTATCTTTAACAGTCTGCTTCCTCGTTCTCGGGTTTTCCGCAACTTTAACGGCAACCTTTCTAATAACGCTTCCTATTTCACGCTCTAAGTTTCTAACGCCCGCTTCCATAGTGTAACCACTGATGATTTCGCGAATAGCATCGTCGGTTATCTCGACCTTTTTCTCGGTAATTCCGTTTGCTTTTAACTGTTTTGGAATAAGGTACTGCTTGGCAATCTGCAACTTTTCCTCGTTGGTATAGCCGTTTATCTCGATTACTTCCATTCTGTCAAGCAAGGGATTAGGAATGGTATCGATTGAGTTAGCCGTCGTTATAAACATAACCTTTGATAAATCAAACGGAACTTCTAAATATCTATCCCTAAAAGAAGTGTTCTGTTCAGGGTCTAAAACCTCTAATAGTGCGCTCGCGGGGTCACCGTGAATATCTGACGAGAGTTTATCAATCTCGTCGAGCAAGAACACGGGGTTATTTGATTTTGCGTTTTTAAGTCCGTAAATAATTCTGCCGGGCATCGCGCCTACGTAAGTTCTTCTATGTCCTCTAATTTCCGCCTCGTCCTTAACGCCACCAAGGCTCATTCTAACGAATTTTCTATTAAGCGCCCTTGCAATAGAAGTCGCGACCGAAGTTTTGCCAACCCCCGGAGGGCCTACGAAACATAGAATAGGTCCTTTTATCTGCTTGGTTAAATGCAAAACTGCAAGGTATTCTACTATTCTCTCTTTAACTTTTTCCAAACCAAAATGGTCTTTATCGAGAATTTCCTTAGCCTCTACTAAACTCTCGGTATCCTCCGTCTGCTCGTTCCACGGAAGTTCTTTTATCCAGTCTAGGTAATTCAAAATTATAGAATAATCGGGAGAAGACGGGTTGATTTTATCCAGCCTTTTAACTTCTTTTATCGACTTTTCTTCCACGTCCTTTGGCAAGTTCTTTGCTTTAAGTTTGTTGATGAGTTCCTCGCCCTCGTCGGGATCGTCGCCAAGTTCGGTGTGAATTGCCTTTAACTGTTCTCTTAAATAAAACTCTTTTTGGCTCTTATCGATACTTTGACGAACTTTACCAGTAATCTTCTTTTCAATCTTTAAGATTTCCGTTTCCCTAGAAAAAAGTTGAGAAACGGCAGTTAACCTTTCGTCAGTGTTATCCATTTCCAAAATTCTCTGAACGTCAGCGTCCTTAAAGTTTACTACCGACACGGCGTTATCCACGAACTCGTTGGGATCTTTAAGCGCGGATACGGTGGTGATCATCTCTTTATTAAGCCTTTTATCAGAATACGCGTACTCAAAAAAGGCCTGCTGTGCCATTCTAAAATAAACTTCCGTTTCGATTTCGTTTTCACCGTTAATATACGGAGCATCTTCGACCTCTACCACGAACATATTTTTTTCTGGGATAAATTTCCTTATTTTTCCTCTATATAACGCCTCTACGCAAACTTTCATATTGCCCGTGCTTTGAATCTTAACTACCTGCTTGATTCTAGCAACGACGCCCACCCTAAAAATCTCCGACTGTTTTGGGCTTTCTATAAAAGAATTTTTTTGCGTAGCAATAAAAATTTCGCTATTATCTTTAACCGCCTTATCGATAGCGGCAATCGAAGCGGGTCTGCCCACGTCAAAATTAAGCATAGTTTTGGGGAACAAAACCTTGCCCCTTAACGCCAACATCGGCAAAACTTTAACTTCCGCTTGTTCTATCACTTTTATTTCGTCCATTTTTCACCTTTCTTATGTAATTATAAGCAATATTTTTCTATAATCGTTTTAACTGGTTTTTCACTAAACGGTACGGTGATTTCATCTGCCACCGCCTTTAACTCCTCCCTTCCGTCACCTACCGCAACGCCGTGCCACGGTCCGACCAAAAGGTCTATGTCGTTAGTGCTGTCACCTATCGTTAAAACTTCTTCTAATTTTACGCCGTAATAATCTGCCATAAATTTCACCGCGTTGCCCTTGCCGTGTTCGGGGTTAATTGCCTCTAACAAACATTTAGCACCGCTATTGAACTTTAAGCCTTTGCCGTCAAACTCTGCGTTTAGTTTTTCAGCCACTTGGTTTACTATTTTATCGTCGCCAAGCCAGCAAATCTTGCTGACGTTTTCGCCCTGTCTTAAAACTTCCTCTCGAATATCAGTAACCTTTCCGTCTAGCATAACGGCGTTTTCATAAACTGATACGTAAGGGTTTTTTTCTTGAACGTAAAGTTCACTATCTCCGTAAGCGATAGGGGTTAATTTACTGTAAGCAACTGCGTCTAATGCAGTTAACGCACCGCTTGCAGATAATCCGCCCTTAAAAATGCACTTGCCACTCTCAATCTCTGTAATTCTTGCGCCCTGAAAGGAGGCAACTACCCCCTTAATATTATGTGCTTTTAATATCCTCATTATTGATGAAGTTTCACGCCCCGAACAAACTGCGAAAACTCCGCCCTTTTCGGTAAACTTTCTAATAACCTCTAGCGTTTCGCTATCGATATTGTTATCGGGGGCAACGCCTAGCGTTCCGTCGTAATCACTAATTACTAGTTTGTATTTCATTTTAAGCCTTCCTCCGTAAGTTTATTAATAATCAGTTTTGCGTTCTTCTCTCCTATCCCTGAAACGGTTGCAAGTTGCTCTTCGCTAGCAGCAATAATCCCGCTCAAATCCTTAAATTTATCTAAAAGCGCTTTCTTTTTGACCTTTCCAAGCCCTTTAATTCCGTCAAGCACCGAAGTGAGCGCGCGCTTGCCCCTAAGCGTTCTGTGATAGGTTATTGCAAACCTATGCGCCTCGTCACGAATTCGCTGAAGCATCTTTAAGCAGTAATCTCTCTTTTCCAAAACTACTGGATTAGAACTTTCCAAGGTAAAAATCTCCTCTTCACGCTCTGCTAAAGATATTAAATCAACGTCGGTAATATTAAACTTATCGAACACTTCTTTTACCGATGAAAGTTGCCCTTTACCGCCGTCGATGATTATTAAATCGGGCTTCGGGAACTTGTCAGGATCAGAAATTAGGCGGGAAAGTCGCCTTTCCATCATCTCTTGGTGACTTCTATAATCGTCCGCTCCCTCGACCGTTTTAATCTTAAACCGCCTATAACTATCAAAATCTGGCTGTCCGTCGATAAACACGACCATACTGCCCACCTTATCCACACCGCTTATGTTAGAAATATCGTAACACTCCATTCTTTTTGGGTATCTAGAAAGGTTAAGTTTATCTTTTAACGCCGCACAAGCGTTTACGGTCATATCGTTTTTGTGCTTAATTCTATCGACCGCCGTTTCCAAATGCTCTTCCGCGTTTGCGCCCGCCATATCGGCAAGCTGTTTTCTAACCCCTTGTTTAACGGTTAACACCCTCGCAGTTTTTCCATAACGCTCTTTAATATACGCCTCGATAGGTTGAGCGTTATCCAGTTCCTCGGCAGAGATAATCTCGTCAGGAATATCGGAGTTTTCCGAATAATACCTTAAAACGAACTCGGATAGAGCCTCCCCGTCAGAGAGCGCAGCACTCTCAAAAGAAAAGTTCTTCGCACCAAGCATACGCCCGTTTCTAACCACCAAAAGGTTTACGGTGGAATATATTCCGTTTGAGCGATAAGCAACAATATCGGCGTTCAAGAATTTGTTTAAGGAAGTTATCCTCTTTTGCTTAATCTTTTCTATTCCCGCCAAATTTTCCCTATATTTTAGGGCGAGTTCAAACTCTTCACGCTCGCTAGCTAAAACCATTTTCTCTTTTAAGAGTTTTTCCGTTTCCCCCGTATCCCCGCTCAAAAAGTCTATCGCCTGCTCTACCGTTAGTTTGTAACTATCTGGCGATATATATCCCGCACAAGGTGCAGGGCATTTATGAATATGGTAATTAAGACAAGGTTTAATCGGTTTTTCCGCGCAAAGTTTTTTATCGCACGGTCTAATCCCAAACGCTAAGTTTAATATTTCTAGAACGCTTTTAACGTTAACCCCACCCATAAACGGTCCAAAATATTTTGCCCCGTCTTTTTTAATTCTCCTAACCACCTTAAAGGTCGGGAAGTCTTCTTTTAAATCCACTCTCAAATATGGATAAGTTTTATCGTCTTTTAAGAGTATGTTATATCTTGGCTTATGCTTTTTGATCAAGTTGTTTTCAAGCGAAAGGGCGTCTATCTCAGTCGGGACTATTATATAGTAAAAGTCAGCAATACTTCTAACCATCGCCATAACCTTTTCAGTCTTAACGGAATTTTGGAAATATTGCCTTACCCTATTTTTAAGGTTTTTCGCCTTACCGACGTATATAATCTGCCCGTCACTATCAAGCATAACGTAAACCCCGGGGTTTTCCGGCAGATGTTTAATTTTTTCGCCAAGTATATCCATTTTTTTATTATAACCGATTTTTCAAGATTTTACAAGCGGTTAATAGCCTAAAAACTCCACTCCTTTTAAAAGTACGTCTGATAAAGTTTCGTTTCTCAGCGAATAAAAAATTATTTTCCCCTGCCTCCTTGTTGTTACGGCGTTTAGGTTTTTAAGTAATCGTAGTTGATGCGATACCGTAGTTTGATTAAGTTTTAGTAGTAGCGCGATGTCGCTAACGCACATTTCACTAATTGATAACGCCGATATAACCTTTAATCTTGTGTAATCAGAGAATATAGAGAAAAAACACACCAGTTCATCTAAAATCTCACCTTTTGGCACATAATCCGTAACCATAGTCTGCAATCTCTTATCGAGCAAAATTTCTTTCATAATACCTCTCCTTTCATTTTTATGAATGTACAGATATTATATAATATATAAAGTTGTGAATTTTAAAATTATTTGACGCATATAATAAAAAAACGGCGTATTTTGCTAAAAGGAGGTTTTCGTTTTGAATTCTAACAATTTGGTACTCATTGCACTATTGTTTTTGCTGTTAAATAACAACACGATAAGTTCCACGCAACTGCTATTATTACTCGCTCTATTAACGACCACGGGCTGCGGGTGCTTATGTGGTAATCAAACGACTACTAATCTTTAACGAAGGAAAACGCTTAAGTAAGATTTGCCATTTTTCTTACATTCAAAAAGCACCGCGTTCAATAGAACACGGTGCTTTTATTATTTTACGATTTCGCCTGTCGTAGTTAACTTTACGCTTCCACTCGGTGTGGATAAAAGTTTTATATCGCCAGACTTAGAAGTTACGCTAACGTTTTCGCACTTAACGTTCTCTTCCACCGTTACGTTCCCGCTATCGGTTACGACTACAAGGTCAACAGATACGCCTTTCGATAAATAAATAACTATCGGAATTTTCTGTTCACCGATGGTTAGTTTTTCAAACCATTCGCGAGAATCTTGCTTTTCTACGGTAAGAACGCCCGTTTCGTCTGAACGAACGCTTATTTTAACGTTCTGCTGTTCGTAAGCCATTACTCTGGGACCGGCAGTATCTGCCACCTTTATTATAACGTCGTCGGAAAATGCGTTGACTTTCACCGTTTCGTAAGTCGCGTAAATACTGCAAATTTGTTTTTCTCTTTTTCCTCCGTCTATACCGCCACCGCCAACTTGCGCAGCGATAACGCCTGCAACGGAGAGCATAGCACCCAGCAATATTATAAGGGAGGAAACCAAAATTTGCTTAATCTTTTTAGTCATATTATTTGTCCTCCTTGTTTGCAACGCGGTCTTTTAAGTCTTTAACGATTTTCTTTGCGTTAAACAGCCCGAAACTCAAAATTCCAAGAGCAATCAAAAACAAGCCGAAGAAGAAAAGAGCGTTTCCTAAATTAGCTTTGGTTGCGTGAAATATTCCAACTACTGCACAAAGCAATCCGCCAAGCGATAAAGCAAGTGCTACGATTATCGTTAAAACAACGAGCACCCAGCCTAAAACTTTATTAGATTTTCCTTTTTCCATAAGAGTTACCTCCAGCTAGTTTAATATAACAAAACTTCAGCGATATGTCAAGTAAAAGCAGAGCGCATAAAAAACAAGCGCGAGGCAATTTGCCCCGCGCTATATTTTTAAGTTTTGATAACCCTTTACTATTAGATTTCAGAGAAATACTTAATAGTTCTAACCATCTGGCTGGTGTAAGAGTTTTCGTTGTCGTACCAAGAAACAACTTGTACCTGATAGGTATCGTCGTCAATCTTAGAAACCATGGTCTGGGTAGCATCGAAGAGTGAACCGAATCTCATACCGATAACGTCAGAAGAAACGATTTCGTCGGTGTTGTAACCGAAAGATTCAGTAGCCTGAGCCTTCATAGCTGCGTTGATGCCTTCCTTGGTTACGTCCTTACCCTTAACAACTGCGATAAGGATAGTGGTTGAACCAGTAGCGGTAGGAACACGTTGAGCAGCACCGATGAGCTTGCCGTTGAGTTCGGGGATAACGAGACCGATAGCTTTAGCAGCAACAGTAGAGTTAGGAACGATGTTCATAGCGCCTGCTCTTGAACGTCTCTTGTCACCCTTTCTCTGGGGTCCGTCA
>JAFQLO010000022.1 GCA_017414525.1 Clostridia bacterium
AAGACAATCGTTGCACTTTCCGTAATAAATGCATTTCTCGCCAGTAACCTCAAGCCCTAACTCGCTAACCTCTTCTGGAAGTTTACTCGGCTTAAAGAGATCAACTATCTTTCCGCATCTGTGACAGATAAAGTGGCTGTGCCTGGAAAGATCACCGTCGTAGTGAATCCTCTTATCTTCCGTTTCTAGCGTTATTATCACTCCCTCGTCAGATAGAAGTTTAAGGTTGCGATAAACAGTTCCGAGACTGATGTTCGGCTCAATCTCTCTGCAAGAGTTATAAATCATATCCGCAGTCGGGTGATCGCATCTGCCTTTTATAATATCAGTTATCAGTTCTCTCTGCCTCGAATATCTCATTTATCGCACCTCCTTCAAAATCGTTATCAGTAATGATTACTATTATTATATTCAACCCAAACGCATTTGTCAAGAGATTTTTATAAAAAAATTAAAAAATTTTAAAAAAATTTCCCGCGGCAAAATTGCCGTGGGAAAGTTAATACATTATATATATTATAATTCTATTTTTTCAAGCTCGTCTAGCCAGAGTTTATAAACTGCGTCGGAAGGCATCTTAAAGCCTTGTCTTGGGGACAAAGAAATTTCAGTTGCCTTTACCCCGTCCGGCATACAAGAGCGTTTAAATTGTTGAGTAAAAAATCTTCTTATAAAAGTCTTTAACCACTTCATAATAGTCGCCTTATCAAACTCTCCCTTAAAGGTGTTTACGGCGGCGTAATAAATTTTCGTGGGTGAAAAACCGCGCTTAATAAAGTTGTACAAGAAGAAGTCGTGAAGAAGATAAGGACCAACAATATCCTCCGTTACCTGCCCGATTTTTTTGTCGGCAGACGGAATAAGTTCAGGGCTAACAGGAGTGTCTAGAATATCAAGCAGCACCGTTCTAGTCTTTAGTTTTGATTTTTTTGCGACGTACTCGGTGAGGTGTCTAACTAAAGTTTTTGGGATAGAAGCGTTCACTGCATACATGCTCATGTGGTCACCGTTATAGGTTGCCCAGCCGAGAGCAAGCTCTGATAAATCGCCCGTCCCAACGACTAAGCCCCCGTACATATTTGCGGTATCCATAAGCACTTGAGTGCGCTCTCTAGCCTGTGCATTTTCATACGCTGCGTCGTGCAAATCCAAGGGGTGACCGAGGTCTTTTAAGTGCCTAGTAACAGACTTCGTAACGTCAATTTTTTTGAGGGTAACGCCGAATGCTTTTGCGAGTTTTACGCTGTTATCAAACGTCCTAGAACTCGTTCCAAAACACGGCATAGTGACGGCTATAATATCCTTTTTATCACGCCCTAAAATACTCATGGCACGCTCGCAAACGATTAGGGCGAGAGTGGAATCAAGCCCACCAGAAAGCCCCAAAACTACCGATTTTGAAAAGGTGTGTTTTATTCGTTTTACAAGCGCGTGCGCTTGAATATCAAGGATAAATTCTTCCTCGCCCTCCTTAATAAACGGAGTTTTTTCGTACGATCTCGCGCTCTCTCCCAGAATATCCAAATCAAAATACACGGCGTTTTCACTATCCTCATCTCGCGTTGACTTTGAGGGGGTATTAGATAGGTCAACGTCTGCAATATTTAAGCCATAATCAAACGGTTTTTTCTCAGTTAAAACCTGACCTTTTTCCACAATTAAAGAATGACCGGAAAATACCGAATCCGTGGTAGATTCTCCAACACCTGCACCCGATAAAACGTATGCACAATCAAGCGATTCTGTCAGACATAAAAGGTGTGAAATTCGCCTTTTATCCGCTCCCGAATACTCCTCTTCTGAAAAGGTATTGACAACTAGCCTTGCACCCCTTGGTATAGGTCTGTTATATAGGTCATTCCCTATCTGAACGCCTAAAACCATTTCTTTCAATTTTTGGTTCTTAAAGAGAATATCCTTTGAAAACGGAACGTCAGTTTGAGAACAAATTTCAATCTTAAGATTTACGTCAAAATCGCCCTTTGGAACGACGCCCAAAACCTTTCCTTTGCATATCGCAACGGCTGAGCTAAACACCTTATTTCCCACACAAATCGGTGCGCCTACGAAGGTCAAAATATTGCTATTTTCAGTCGCCTTAACGATAGTTAAAAGAGCGTCTTCCACCTTAGTTAAAAGAGAATTAAAGCAAAGTAAATCCCCTGCCGTCGCGCCCGTTAAAACGAGTTCCGGAAACACTAAAACCTCAACGCCTAATTTGGTTGCAGCGTCAATTTCAGCAAGAACCAAACTTAAATTATAATCAACGTCACAAACCTTGATTTCCGGTGAAGAAGTTGCAACTTTAACGTATCCTAAATTCATAAAATCTCCTTTTTTATCAAAAATAGCGTTTTTATTAATTTTATAATACACCTATTTTAAGCATTTTGCAACAATTTAACATATAAAAAAACGGCAAAATTTGCAAAATTACAATATTTTACCGTTTTTTAGTTTTAAAATTTACTACAACCGCACAAGACGCTATCCTAACGGCATAGAAGCAAGTTAGGCGAGCCAAAAAACTATTCGCAAAAATACTAGCGGATTAGAAACAAGCAGTTCTAGGCTCGCGACGCGTTTTGGACGAGATTAGCCTTGTCGGCTATCGAGGTCAAAGCGCAAAGCAGTTAACGACGAAATGCGCAGTTTATAATTCGCTAGGATAGCCGTCGGGATTTTTCGTCTGCCAATTCATAGCATCACGACACATATCTTCAAGCGTTTTAGTAGCCGTGAAACCGAGCACTTCTTTTGCATAAGAAGGATCGGCGTAACACTCGTCGATATCTCCCGGACGGCGAGGCATAATCTTATAAGGAATGGGCTTACCAGTTACCTTTTCAAACGCCTTAACCATATCGAGAACGCTGTATCCCTGCCCCGTTCCGAGGTTAACGATTAATAGCCCTGGATTTTCTGCAAGTTTATTTACTGCTAAGACGTGCCCTTTTGCAAGGTCAACGACGTGGATAAAGTCACGAACACCCGTTCCGTCGTGAGTGTTATAGTCGTCACCAAACACGCCGAGATATTCACGCTTACCAACCGCAACTTGAGTTATATAAGGACAGAGGTTGTTTGGAATGCCTTTGGGGTCTTCACCAATAAGTCCCGACTCGTGTGCGCCAACCGGATTAAAGTATCTCAATATCGCGATGTTAAAAGACGGATCTGCAGCGTACAAATCTTTAAGCATATATTCAATAAAAAGTTTAGTACTGCCGTAAGGGTTAGAAGTTGAAAGCGGGAAATCTTCCTTAATAGGAACGCTCTTGGGTTTCCCGTAAACGGTTGCAGACGACGAGAACACCAAATTCTTAACGCCGTGATCACGCATAGCAAAACACAAAACGAGCAACCCCTCGATATTATTTTCGTAATACTCTAAAGGTTTTGCGCAAGATTCACCAACGGCTTTAAGACCAGCAAAGTTGATAACCGCGTCTATTTTATTCTCTTCAAAAATTTTATCGAGAATTTTTCTATCTCTTATATCGCCCTCGTAAAACTTAACGGTCTTGCCAGTAATTTTTTCCACACGCTTAACCGATTCAATCTTACTGTTCATAAAGTTATCGATACAAACCACGCTGTGACCTGCGTCTAAAAGTTCAACGGTTGTGTGCGAGCCGATATAACCCGCTCCACCAGTAACTAAAATATTCATATTTCTCTCCTGTTATTTAACGTTTATTTTATTTAAGAATTTTTTGAACGCACATTCGCCCTTTTCATCATTCTTAAACACTGCCGTGTTGAAAAGAATGTTTTTGCAAATTTCATTAACCTTATCGGTAACGCGTTTTTCCGCTTGCTCAATATCTTTAGCAAGTCCTGCACGCATAAGTTCTTCTATCATATTCCTATGAGCATAGAGGTAATTATCTTGGTTGTTGAGTTCTTCTTTATTGTACGCTACTTTACCGCATAGAATTTCCGCTATCATACCGAGCTGTTTTTTAAGTCTACCCGGGAGAATGAAAAGCCCCATCGCCTCAATAAGCCCTATACCCTCTTTCTTAATATTGTGATACTCTGGGTGAGCGTGGAATATTCCGTCGGGGAATTCTTCGCTTGTTCTGTTATTCCTCAAAATAACGTCGATTATATACTTGCCGTCAAGTTTTCTGCAAACGGGCGCAAGCGAGTTATGCTTAACATCTCCAGAATGAGAATAAATCCCCACCTCTTCGTCGGTATAATCTTTCCAGCGATCAATAATCTCTGACGCAAATTTACTTATCTCTTGGCGATTTTCACTCTCTAATCTTATGACGCTATTATACCAGTCTACCACGCCAACTTTAACTTTCTTATAATCGTTAGAAGCATAACTTTCCTTTATTTTTGCGTGGTGCATAGGCATAAGGTGCTTACCGCCTTGGAAGTGCTCGTGGTTTAATATCGATCCGCCTATTATCGGAAGAGCGGCGTTTGAACCTATCATATAATTTGGGAAAAAGTCCACGAAGTCTAAAAGTTTTTCGATAGTGTCCTTTTCAATATGCATAGGAGAATGATTGTTAGATATTGCAATCATATGCTCTTCGTAGTACGCGTAAGGCGAATATTGAACGAACCAGTCCTCTCCGCCGAGTTTAAGAGAAATCGTTCTTATATTCTCTCTTGCGGGGTGAGTTAACGTGCCTTGAAAGCCCTCGTTTTCCTTACACAATAAGCACAAAGGATATTTGCCTTTCTTGGGCGCGGTAAGAAGTTTTGCTATCTCCTTATTATCCTTTTCAGGCTTACTTAAGTTTATGGTTATTTCTAGGTATTTATCGCCGTCAGGATAAATCCATTTAAGGTTCTTAGATATTGCCGTCTTTTGCACGTAGTTATTTAGAATGGAGAGATTATAAAAATACTCGCAAGCCTTTTCTATACCCTCTTCCTTTTTAATCCTCATAAACTCTCCGTTCACAGCGGAGGGTAACGGAGATAAAATACCCATAATGTAAGTACTATATAGATTATCTTCCCCCTCGTTAAAAAGTCCGTTCTCTTTTCCGTACGTCTCCACTTCCTTAACGATTTCATCAGGAACGGAAAGGTTATCGATATAAGATAAATCGGGGCAAACTTCTAGGGGTTCTAAAATCTTAAACTCCCTTAATAGCAAATTCCTAAAATATATCTCGTCCCGCTCGCTTAGGTGCAAGAATTTTTTAGCGTATCTTAAAAGTTTTTCTACCAGTAATTTTCCGTCAGTCATTTTTTA
Organism: Clostridia bacterium; assembly: GCA_017414525.1. Lineage (GTDB taxonomy): Bacteria > Bacillota > Clostridia > Christensenellales > Borkfalkiaceae > UBA1259. Next base: position 5,228 of record JAFQLO010000022.1, read on the forward strand.
TCCCCCTGGGTTTATTTGCGTAGTAGTAATAATATCTACACTCCTTATTGGAGTTATAAAGTTTTCTTTCTCTATCCGCGCGTTTTCCAAAACTCTTTTCAAAGTTCTTTGCGCTAGTTATAATAAACGCCGACCAACCGCATAGTTTATCGTACGCCGTGCGAAGTCCTTTATAGCACCCCTCCGCTTCCTTAATATCGTAAACTCTTTCACCGTACGGCGGGTTGGTAACTATCGTGCCGTACTTTAGGTCGGTGGAAAAATTCTTAACGTCTTTAACCTCAAACCTAATCTTATCCAAAACTCCCGCGCGTTCTGCGTGGCGTTTTGCTAGTTTTACAGCCTTAGGATCGATATCGGACGCTAAAAAATCAAGTTTAATATTCCTAGTTTCTTTATCCTTTGCCTCGGTAAACGCAAGGTCAAAGTATTTATCCTCAAAATTCTCCCAGTCACAAAAGGCAAATCTTCTGCCTATTCCGCCTGCGATGTTAAGCGCGATTCTAGCCGCCTCTATCGCAATAGTTCCAGAACCGCAGAAAGGATCTGCAAACGGGCGGTCTTTATAAAAATCACTCAGTAGCACGAGCGAAGATGCAAGCGTTTCCTTAATAGGCGCAATCCCAACCAAGTCGCGATAACCGCGCTTATGAAGTCCCGCACCGCTAGTGTTTAGATACACCGAGCACACGTCCTTAAAGATGGAGAATTCCACCTCGTAAAGGCTGCCAACCTCAATCATTCTGCTACCGCCAAATCTGCCTACTAGTCTTTCTACGATTGCTTTTTTGACTATGCTTTGACAAGCAGAGATTGCAAAGATTTTACTCTTAACACACTTGCCGTTCACCAAAACCTTGCCGTCCGAGCAAATATAATTCTCCCAGTTAATGCTCTTAACCCCATCAAACAAATCGTCAAAGGTTAAAACGGGAAATTCTTTAAGTTTAATATATACTCTATCCGCCGCGCGAAGATTTATATTTAACCTTGCGACGTCAAGCTTACTTCCACTTAAAGAAAAACCGCCGTTTATTGCAGGAACGTTATCGTATCCTAAACGCACGAGTTCGCTCTTGACGACCTTTTCAACACCAGACGCGCAAGTTATGGTAATATCAAGTTTTTCGGGAAATTCGTTAACTTTTCTCATCTTTGTTATTTTAAACTATGTTACAAAATTTTGCAAGCGTTTTTTTAAACTAGTAAAAAATTATAAAAATATAACTAAAAATTATATATTATATCATCAAATTATATATTATATCATCGAATTGTTATAAATTGTCACACGGAATTTATCGATAATATTTGACTTTTTTCCTTTTTTTTTGTAACATATAAATATAGAATGGGAGATAGTGGGTTAAGTTTTGAAAAAGTCACTTTTTAACTGGGTTAAAAACTCAAAAGTTTTTTACTTAAAAGACCTTTTCGCGTATGCGGTGGCGGTTTTACTTATTGCCGTTCTCGCCGTGATTTTCCTTATTCTTCCTAACACGAATAATACAAGTGGCTTTAAGGTGGAACTCGACGGAAAAGCAGTGTTAACTTACTCTTTTTCAACTGGCGATTACGAGGTGTTTAATGATTTTGTCAACTTCGTAACCATTGAGGAAGTAGACGATGGAATAACTTTCAACGTTAAAAACAGCGAGGGCTTTAACAAAATCTATATTTCAAAAACGGAAAAAACGGCTGAGATTGTTGATAGCGATTGCAGCGTAAAAAAAGATTGCGTGCACTCACCCAAAATTAAAGACAGCGGAGCAATAGTTTGCGCACCGCATAAACTTAAACTCTTCCCTCTCTCCGATAACGGAATGGGCGAGCCGATTACGGGGTGAACATGAAGACTTCTTTTAAGATTTCATTATGCGGAATTCTTTCCGCCGCCGCCCTCATATCTTTTATGCTGGAAAACCTTTTCCCACCGATTATTTTGCCTGGGGCAAGGCTAGGAATTTCCAACGCGTTCATTCTTCTTTCCGCCGTTCTTTTGGGCGGGAAGTACGGTATAGCAACGCTTATTATTAAAACGGTGATAGGCAGTATTTTTGCGGGTAACCCGTCTGCCATTATGTACTCGCTCCCCGCGGGTCTTGCCGCTCTTACGCTAGAACTTATCTTGTTGCACTTTACTAGCGTGAGCGTGGTTGCAACTAGCGTTTTGGGTGCGGTTATAAACACGACAGTTCAAAACCTTACCTTCTGTTTGGTTACGAACGCCGTTGAATATCTTTTATATCTTCCCTATTTGGGTTTAATCGGTGCGGTCGGCGGTGTTGCCGTCGGGCTTATCGTTTACTTGGTGGTTAAAAAACTACCTGAAAATAAATTTATCAATCAATAACATTGATGAGAGGAGAACTATTTTGAGCATTAGAAAAGGCAAAAATTATCCTTACGGTATTCACGTTAAGGATATGAAAGAGTTGTGTGCAGAATGTCCTATAATTAAGATGCCTGCACCCAAAAAGGTGTATATCAGTATGTCTCAACATATCGGTGCACCTGCAATCCCCATCGTAAACGTAGGAGATAAGGTCGTTAAAAGACAGCTTATCGGTAAAGAAAGCGGGGTGATTTCCGCAAACGTTTACTCTTCCGTCTGCGGTACGGTAGTTGGCATTGAAGATATCGTGACTGCAAGCGGACTTAAAATGAAACACGTCATTATTGAAAACGACGGTGGTGACGAGGAAATTTTCTTTGACAATATTGAAAATTTTGAGCCAAAAACTATTATCGAGCGTATTCGTCTTGCTGGTATAGTTGGTCTTGGCGGTGCGGGTTTCCCCACGGCGGTTAAACTCTCCCCCTCCATTAAACTAGACACGCTTATCATCAACGGTGCGGAGTGTGAGCCTTACCTCAACTGCGACTACCGTTTGATGCTTGAAAACACCGAGGATATTTATAGGGGCGTTAAGTACGCTGCTTTAGCACTTGGAATAAAGAAGATCATCATCGGCATTGAAGCAAATAAGCCAAAAGCTATCGAGGCGTTTTCTAAATACCACGATATCGAAGTGGTCGTTCTTAAAAAGCAATACCCGATGGGTAGCGAAAAGCATTTAATCTACTGCACGACTGGCAGAAAAGTTCCCTGCGGAAAGATGCCCTTCGACGTTGGCTGTTGCGTTCAAAACATTAAAACCGTTATCGCTATTAAGCACGCTATTGAGGACAATAAGGCGTTATCCTCTACCGTTCTTACAGTTAGCGGTGGCGGAATTAAAGAACCTAAAAACTTGCGTATCCAAATCGGCACTTCGCTCGATGATATTATTGAGTTTTGCGGTGGCCTAGTAGGCGACTCGGTTAAGATTATCGCTGGTGGTCCTATGATGGGTAAGGCTATGATCGGAACAAACTCTTATACTAGAAAAACCAACTCGGGATATTTATTTTTAACCGATAAAGAAACTAACGTTGACGAGCCGACTAACTGCATTAACTGCGCTAGATGTGCTAAAAATTGTCCTATGCGCCTTATGCCTATGTACATTGAAAGTTTTGCGCTTAGCGGTGATTTTGAAAGTGCTAAAAAATACGGTGCGATGAATTGTTTAGAATGTGGTTCTTGCGCTTATAACTGCCCAGCAAAACGCCCGCTCGTTCAAAGCATTGCTATGGCAAAATCTAAAATAAAGGAGTTGAAAATATAATGGCTAACGAAAAATTATATACCTTTTCCTCATCTCCTCACATAAAAGCACCAACCACCACCAAAGGCGTTATGATTAACGTGTGCATCGCCCTTCTCCCTGCCGTTATTGCAGGAATAGTTTTCTTTGGGTTAAATGCGTTTTTAATTATCTTCCTTTCTGTTTTCGGTGCGGTTGCAAGTGAATTTATTTATCTATTAATCGCTGGAAAGAAATTTAAGGACATTGCAAAACAGTTTGACTTCACTTCTTGCGTAACTGGACTTTTAATCGGGCTTTCAATCGGCTCACAAACTCCCCTTTACGTTCCGATTTTTGCAAGTGCGTTTGCGATTATCGTAGTTAAGATGATTTTTGGCGGAACTGGTAAAAACCTAGTTAACCCCGCAGTCGCTGGTAGAATTTTTGCATTTATGTCCTTTACCACTATAATGGCAAACGGTTGGCTAACCCCAACTTCTGGCGAACCTATAACTGGCGCAACAGTTCTTACAGGTATTTTAGGCGGTGCGGACGTTTCTTCCCTCTCTATTTTGGATTTATTCCTCGGCGTTAACCTAGCAGGTTGCATCGGTGAAACGTGCAAACTAGCGCTAATTCTCGGCGGAATTTACCTAGCGGTTCGAGGAATTATCAATATCGGCTATCCTATTATTTACATAGTGGTTACTGGACTTTTCACGGTGGCATTAAACGGATTTAACTTTAGTTATTTCCTTCCCTCCATTCTCTCAGGGGGACTTATGCTCGGCGCTATCTTTATGGCAACCGATTACACCACTTCACCGAACACCACGCTCGGTAACGTTATTTACTTTATCGCTTTAGGTCTAGTAACGGCAGGACTTAGACAAGCAACTGGAATCGAAGTCGTTTCATTCGTAATACTTTTAATGAATCTCTTCGTTCCACTTATCGATAAGTTCGTTATTAACCGTCCGTTTGGTTTCGTTAAGCAGAAAAAGGTTAAAGGAGAATAGTTTATGAAAAAGTTAACTAATAACGTTTGGTTTAAATGCATCTCCTTTTTGCTAATACTCTCCGCCCTATTATCGGGAATTTTAGCAGTACTTAACACGGTTTTATTCGTACCCCCGGAAGAGAGAACGGAAAGGGCTCTCCAAAAGATTTACGGCGAGGCTAAAACCATTGACGATATAGTTCTTGACGTTGACAACGGTGACGAGGCTTACACGCTTACCGATTGCGGAAAAATCAATAAGATTTATAAAATCGGTAATGACACGCTTTATCAGGCAGTTGGTGAAAAAGGGTTTAAGAACGGAACGGTTACCTTGTGGATAAACGTTTCTCTTAAGGACGGAAAACTCGTCATCAGTAAAGTCGTTTTAGATAGCTCTGTTGGGCAATCGTTTATCGGTAGTCTTTCAGCGGCGTTCTTCGACGGGTTCTTAGTGGACGTAACCGAGTCTTACGAGAAAGGAAAGTTCACGGCTAACCCACTTCTAAAAGACAACGCTGACGTAAACTTTAACCCAGTATCGGGTGCGTCAAACTCAGGAAACGCTGCTTGCAACGCAGTAAACACGGTATTGCACTATATTAACCAAGGAGGTGCAAAATAATGAAAACTAATTTCAAAAAGATTGCCACCGACGGCGTTATAACTAATAACCCAACCTTAAAACTGGTTCTCGGCACTTGCCCCACCTTGGCTTTAACAACTGCCGCTATGAACGGCATCGGAATGGGCGCAGCCGTTACTTTCGTTCTAATTTGCAGTAACCTAATAATTTCACTACTAAGAAAGGTTATCCCAAATCAAGTTCGTATTCCCGCATTCGTTTTAATTATCGCGACCTTCGTTACTATCGTTAGACTTGCGCTTGACAAACTTCTGCCTAGCATTTACGAATCTTTGGGTTTATACTTACCGCTAATAGTCGTAAACTGCATAATCTTGGCTCGTGCAGAGAGTTTTGCAAGTAAAAACTCTCCCATAGCATCGGTTGCTGACGGCTTATTTATGGGAATCGGGTTTACCCTAGCGTTAACTCTTATGGGTGCGTTTAGAGAAATATTAGGCGCAGGCAAGATTTTCGGAATAACCCTTTGGGATTTTAAGATCGGATTCTTCTCTTCTAGCGCGGGCGCGTTCTTCACTTACGCATTGTTTATCGCTATCTTCTCACTCGTTGCAGGTACGATTAAAACGCACAAAAAGAAAAAGGCTACAGTAACTACTGAACCTAAAGAAGAAGTTATCGAAGAAAAGGAGGCTGAATAATTATGGAAATTATAATGATTTTAGTTTCTGCGGTGTTTATTAATAACTTCGTCGTAGTTCAGTTCTTGGGTATCTGCCCCTTCCTCGGCGTTTCAAAAGACTTTAAGAGCGCACTCGGTATGGGGCTTGCAGTTACTTTCGTTATGACGCTAACTTGCCTCATAACCTACCCCATATATACGTATATTTTAGTTCCGCTTAAAATTGAATATATGGAAATCATCGTGTTCATCTTCGTTATCGCCGCAATCGTGCAGATGATTGAAATGGCACTTAAAAAGTATTCCCCCACGCTCTATAACGCTATGGGAATTTATCTCCCCTTAATCACCACTAACTGTGCGGTTTTGGGCGTTGCAGAACTCGTTATCGATAGCGCACAAATCGCTGCTCTTATCGGTATTGAGGCAACTGCTATGAATATGGGTTACGCCGTTTTATACGGCTTGTTCGCCGGTTTAGGCTTTACTCTCGCTATCGTTTTGATGAGCGGACTTAGAGAAAAGATCAATAGACTCCCCATTAACAAACACTTAAAAGGCTTCCCTATCGCTATGATCGCCGCTTGCTTTATCGCTATGGCGTTCTACGTGTTTGGACTCGTTTAAGGGAGGTGCAGTATAATGAATAATCTTTTATCTCAAACCTTACAAATTAACGACGTTTTAATCGTCGTTGGAATAGTTGCTGCTCTCGCCGTTATCTTTGCCGTTTTAATCGTTGCAGTGAGCAAGATTTGCGCAGTTCAAGAAGACGAAAAGGCAAAGGCCATTTCCGAACACCTCGCAGGTGCTAACTGCGGTGGTTGTGGTTACGCTGGCTGTGCGGACTACGCAAAAGCACTCTCTGAAGGCAAGGCTGACCTTTGTGCTTGCGGTGCAACTGATAACGAGGCTAAAGAAGAAATTGCTAAAATTTTAGGCATTCCCTTTAGTGCAAGCGTTAAAACGGTCGCAGTAGTAAAATGCGCTGGCGGTGATAAATGTAAAGATAAATACGACTACGTTGGAAACCACGATTGCATTTATCAAAACACCTTTATGGGCGGAAAGAAACTCTGTTCTGACGGTTGCCTCGGCGAAGGTTCTTGCGTGTCCGTATGTGTTGGCAACGGTATTAAAGTTGTTGACGGCGTTGCCGTTATCGATAAAACCCTCTGCGAATCTTGCGGAGCGTGCATTAGAAAATGCCCCAAAAACCTCATCGAACTTATCCCCTCTACCGCTAAAGTTTACGTTGCTTGTTCAACCAAGTGCCGCGGTAAGGACGTTATGGCGGCTTGTTCAGTAGGCTGTATCGGTTGCGGGCTGTGCGCTAAAAACTGCCCTGAAAACGCTATTACGATGGTCAATAACTTACCTGTTATCGACTACGAAAAATGCTCAGGTTGCTTAACTTGCGTTTCTAAATGCCCGAGAAAATGCATTAAAGAATTTTAAGATTAAATAGTTAACCCCCGCGAGGTTTTTCTCGCGGGGGTTTTATTTTGCTTATTATTTAATTAAAGTGCTCTTATGCTATCAACTGGAGCTTTTTTCGCTGCTTTTGATACGGGAACGACCGTTGCTATTGCTGCAACCGCTATCGTTGAAAAGAGCATTATTAATACGCTCATCACGCCAAAATCTAGTGCTTTTATTCCTAATGCAGAAGATACTAAATAGCCGTTTAGCGCGTTACAACATATTAAACAGATTATCACCGACACCACGAAACAAGTTAAGGTTATTATCAGTGATTCCACCACGAATATCTTGAACACGTCTAACTTTCTCGCGCCTATCGCCCTTAATATTCCTATCTCTTTTTGCTTTGACGATACCGTTACCGATATAAAGTTAAAGAGCATTAATATTGCAAGAAGACCGAATACTCCGCCTGCCACGTAGAAAATCATCTTCATTCCGTCAACCGCATCTGCAACCTCGAAAGCGTTCTTATAAACCCTGTTTCTCATTGCGTACCACGCGCCGTTTCTACCGCCGCCAAGCATAAACATCGACTGGTTAATTTTGTTGTCAGTATTGCTTATTAAACGCCCGTATTTCTCGTTCCTAACGTCAAAATCTTTGTAGTCGGTGAAATACTCATTCCTCTGCCCGCCTTGGATTTTAAGCGTAATTTCCTCGACAAAATCATCAGAAAGGTAGTATTGATAACTATAAACGGAAACACCTGATTTTATTAGGTATATTCCCACCACGTTTAAGGTGGTCGTTTTATCAGAGGCGTTCTTAACGTAAATAGTTTTTGGGAAGTTAAAGTCCTCACCCATTACGTCTTTATAATCGCTAAATAGCGTTTCCGCCATTAAAACTAGTTCGTCACCAGTAATTTCCTTGCTTATCCATTTATTATATGCGTCTTCGAATTTTGAATAATCGGAGGCGGGATTCTGCTTTATTTTAACGTAAAACTCGTTAGCATAATCAAATAGCGTGCTAATGGGTAACATTATTTCGTTTTTGTTAACGCCGAGCTCAATCTCCTCGCCAGTTAACGAATAACACTTAAATAAATCTCTATATTCCCAAATTGATTTGTCAGTATGAACACATTCCCACCTATTCGGGTAAACGTAAACTTTCGAGTTGTCCTCTTCGGAAAAGGCTGTGCCGTAAACGTCCCTAGTCCCAATTTTAACGTTAGTGTCTTTATACGTATCGTAAAAATCTTTAGAAACGAACCCGACCGTGTGGAAACTGAACTGTATTAAGTCTACTAATTCATCTTTTAATTTTAGCGTTCCAAACTCGTCTAAATGACTATCAAGATTTTGAAGTTCGATAAACTTTTTAGGGATTTCGCCAACGTCGTAAACCCCGACTACGGTAAACGTTATGTCGTCTACTTCTATTTGTTCTCCAACGAATTCTGACGGACTTAAATAATTCACCTTTCCGTTCTCTGCCGTTGAGAATTTATAGAGTTCGTAAACGTATTGACTTACTGCTATCTCCGTATGCTTTTGAGGATATCTTCCTGCAATCGCCCTAAAACCGTTTGCCTCCATAAACTCTTCGCCACAATCGGAAAAACCGCAAAGCCCACGCACGGAGTAATAATACCTAAGACTTGGTTGAACGCCAGTTCTTCTTAACGACAACAAATCCTCGGAAGAATATCCCTCGATACTCGTCAAATTATTTGTATATTTACCAAGATCAATTATTCCCGCAAAAGATAAGCCGTCGTCGTTTTGATTTAGCCTATTAACTTCTTCCTCGGTAAACGCTGTGCGCCTTACAGAACCGTAAGTGTTCTCGACTATACCTTTGCCGTTTTCATCAAGTTCTTTTGCAGTGAAATACGCTTGATATTTCTTTTCTAAAACGACGCTCTGATATTCAGAGCCCTCAAGCGCAGTTGATACCGAATAATTTGGATCGTAAAGCATAAACGTTCCTGCAATACCGAACAGCACGAAAGCGATTATTGATAAGAATATCGTGAACGCCAGCCTTATGGGTTTAAGTTTTAGACTTTCAGTAGCCATCTTAAAGGCGTTTGCAAACGGCAAGTTTGATTTAATGAACTTCTGCCCAGACGGAACTTGACGCGCTCCCACTTTTTCAACCGTTTGACTAAACGCCGTCACCGTTTTTGCGGTGCTTTCTTCAACCGTTTTTTGGTGCTCTTTATCTAGATTTTCCTTAACGGTAATAACGGAACACCCTTTGTTCTTTTTCATTACGGCTACGATTTTTTTAACGTCCTCTTCGGAAATCTTTTCCCAGTCGTTCACCTTAAAGGTATCGCTAGACACCATAGTAACGTTACCGTCGCCATCGCTTATATCTATCGTATTTCTAGATAAGTCTGATATAATCTTTCCGTCAGAGAGTTCGATTATTCTATCGCCGTATTCTTCCGCAAACTCTCTATCGTGCGTTACCACTATAACTAATCTCGTTTCGGAAAGTTTTTTAAGTGTTTCGAATATCTGTTTGCCCGTTACCGAGTCGAGCGCGCCCGTCGGCTCGTCCGCCATGATAATTTGCGGGTTCTTAATAAGTGCTCTAGCAATAGCAACCCTTTGTTTTTGCCCGCCAGATAAAGTGTTTGGACGGCGTTTTCCTACCCCCTCTAAATCGACGGCTTTTAGAATTTCCTTAACCGCCACTTTATCGTTGGGTTTATTTTGAAGTTGCAAGGCAAGGGCGATGTTTTGCTCGATATTAAACTCGTCAAGCATATTGAATTCTTGAAAAACGAACCCGATATGAGAGTTTCTATACCCGTCAAAATCAGTTGCCGAAAAGTCCTTGCTACTTCTTCCGTCAACTATTATTTCGCCGTCTGATGGAAGGTCTAACCCGCCCGCGACGTTTAAGAGGGTGGATTTACCCGAACCGCTCTTACCTAAAAGGAACACCATTCCCTTAGTTGGAAAATCTATGCTCACGCCGTCGATCGCGCGCACGCATTCCCCCGTTTTTGTCTGGTAAGTTTTTACCAGATTTTTTACTGATAACATATTTCCCCTCGTATTAAAAAATGAATTACCGTTTGGCAATTCAAATTGATTTTTCTATTAAATTTCCGTCAAGGTCTTTTAAGCAAAGCACGCCCTCGTCGAGAACTATATAACTTCTCGGCGTGCCGTTTTTAGGTAGCGAAATAGAGCCTGCGTTTGCGACCACCGTTTCGCCCGTTTTTTCAATAAAACCAGTATGAAAATGTCCGTAAACTATTCCGTCAAATTTAGTTGTTGGCATATTATCTTTGTTATAAACGTGACCGTGCGTTAAAAAGAAAGTCTTATCCCCGCTAACCACCACCGCGCTTTCAATAAAAGAAAACTCGGAGATCATAGTGTCAACTTGACTATCGCAGTTGCCCTTTATTACGATGAGCTTATCCTTAATGCCGTTAAGTTGTTCGGAAACGGTCATGGGCTCGTACTCTTCTGGAAGTGGATTTCTTGGTCCGTGATTATAAATATCGCCCAAAAGAATAAGTTTATCCGCACCTTCAATGTTAAATCTTTCTATGAGTTTTTTCAAATAAAAGTTTGAGCCGTGAACGTCGGACGCTATCAAAAATTTCATAGTTTTCTCCTTTTATAAACCGCAAATATCGGTAACCACCGCTTGAGCGAGCAAAAGCCCAGCCGCAGCGGGAACGAAAATCATACTTGGCGGGGCGGTTTTTCCGTCCGCCTTTTTTTGCTCGGTCTTGTTTTCCGTTTTAATCTGCTCTTCTTCCGAGTAAACGACCTTTACGCCCTTAATATTCCTATCCTTTAATTCCTTTCGCATAACTCTTGCGAGCGGACATACTTTGGTCTTTTCTATCTCGGAAATTTTGAGCGACTCTATATTGAGTTTCCCACCCGTACCCATACACGAAATTACTGGTACGGAATTTTCGTAAGCGCGCTTAATTATCTCGATTTTAGCGGTAACCGTATCGACGGCGTCCACCACGTAATCGTACTTACTAAAATCCACGCTATTAGAAGTTTCAGGCATAAAGAAAAGGTTTTCCGCCTGAATTTTTACGGCAGGGTTAATAGACTCTAATCGCTCTTTCATAGCCTCAACCTTTTTCTTACCCACGGTGTTTTCCGTAGCAATAATTTGGCGGTTGAGATTAGTTTTCTCAACCGCGTCGTTATCAAAGAGGTCGATTGCACCTATTCCAGAACGGCAGAGTGCCTCGGCGGCAAAACCGCCCACACCGCCTATTCCGAATACTGCAACTTTGGCGTTTTTAAGTTTATCATACCCTTCTTCGCCTATTAAAAGTTTTACTCTACTAAACCTTTCCATTTACAGTAAATAAATACCCTTTTCAGCATTTTCTTTAATGCACTCGCCAGACCATACTGATGACTGCACTTCGCCGATATGCGCTTTCTTCAAAAAGAACATACAAAGTCTTGATTGACCTATTCCGCCGCCTATGGTTAAGGGAAGCGTTCCATCAATTATTCCCTGACAATACGGGTTTTCAAGCTTATGGAGTTCTTTCTTCTTCTTAAGCTGTTTAACGAGGCTATTCTCGTCAACTCTTATACCCATTGAGGAAATTTCCATAGCAATACCCAGAACGTCGTACCACAAGAGTATATCACCGTTAAGTTTCCAGTCGTCGTAGTCAGCCGCTCTTCCGTCGTGCGGGATTCCGTCCTTTAAGGGATAACCTATTCCGTAAAGGAAAACCGCACCGTATTTTTTAGCCGCCTCGGTTTCTCTTTGCTTTCTGGGAAGATCAGGATACATCTCTTCAAGTTCTAACGTCGAAATAAAGGTTATGTTTTCTGGAAGAGTAGATTTGAGCTGAGGATATTTTTTCTCAACCGCGCTCTCTAACTTCTTTAACGCTTTATAGATGTTGTTAACCGTCTTTTTTAGGTAAGAGAGCCTTCTCTCTTTCCTATCGATAATCTTCTCCCAGTCCCACTGGTCAACGTAAACTGAATGGAGTTCATCTAAAACCTCGTCACGCCTAATAGCGTTCATATCGGTATAAAGCCCAGTTCCGTGCGGGAAACCGTATTTTGAAAGAGCCATTCTCTTCCACTTAGCAAGAGATTGCACTATTTCCACTTCTTTATTAAGCGTTAACACGTCAAACCTAACCGCCCTTTCGTAGCCGTTCAAGTTGTCGTTAAGCCCCGTTTCCGGCTGAACGAACAGAGGTGCTGAAACTCTGGTAAGTTTCAACGCCTTTGCTAGTTCTCTTTCAAAAGTGTCTTTTATGAATTTTATAGCAACTTCCGTCTCAATAAGACTGAGCGCACATTCATACTTCATTATCTGATTACTCCTTTGTAAAGGGGATATTTTTCCGTAAGTTTTTTAACTTCTGCTTTTACGAAATCAAACGCAGCTTCTTTTTCGTTGATGATCTTAGTGATAAGTTCAGCAATCTTTTCGCAATCTTCTTCCTTAAATCCTCTGGTGGTAACTGAAGGAGTACCGATTCTTACGCCGCTGGTTACAAACGCGCTCTTCTTATCGAAAGGAATTGCGTTCTTGTTGACGGTGATGTTAACTTCATCAAGCATCTTCTCAAGTTCTTTACCAGTAATGTCCTTATCTGATAAATCGAGAAGCATAAGGTGGTTATCAGTGCCACCAGATACGAGTTTAACCCCGAGTTCTAAGAACTTTTCACTCATAGCCTTAGCGTTTTTAACGATCTGTTGTTGATATTCCTTAAATTCGGGTTTTAATGCCTCGCCAAACGCTGCAGCTTTTGCTGCGATAATGTGCATGAGCGGACCACCCTGAGTTCCGGGGAATACTGCCTTATCGATGATCTTTGCATATTCTTCCTTGCACAAAATCATACCGCCTCTAGGTCCTCTCAAAGTCTTGTGAGTAGTGGTGGTTACGAAGTCTGCGTAAGGTACGGGACTGGGGTGCAATCCTGCCGCTACTAAACCTGCGATGTGCGCGATGTCAACCATCATATAGCAACCTGCTTTATCACAGATTTCTCTAATTCTCTTGAAGTCTAAAATTCTGGGATATGCACTTGCACCGCATACGAAAATGTTAGGCTTAACTTCCAAAACCTGCTTTTCCAAATCGTCGTAATCGATTGCGCCCGTTTCTTCCTTAACGCCGTAACCTACTGCGTTGAAATATTTACCAGAAACGGTTACTGGGCTACCGTGAGTGAGGTGACCGCCGTGAGCGAGGCTCATACCCATAATGGTATCGCCGGGTTTTAATACTGCAAAGTAAACTGCAAAGTTTGCGTTTGCACCGCTGTGGGGTTGAACGTTTGCGTGGTCTGCGCCGAAAAGCTTTTTAGCACGCTCGATAGCGAGGGTTTCCACGATATCAACGAACTGGCAACCGCCGTAATATCTATGATCGGGATAACCTTCTGCGTACTTATTAGTAAGAACGCTTCCAGCAGCGAGCATAACGCTTTCAGAAACGAAGTTCTCGCTCGCGATAAGTTCGATGTTATTTTGTTGTCTGTTAAGTTCTTTTTCCAAGCCAGCGTAAAGTTCAGGGTCTTGGGTTTTGATGGTGTTTAAGTCAATCATTTTTATATCTCCTTAGTTTCTTCACTAATTTTTTCAATAATTTTTATCATTCTCGGGCTGACCGCGTTGATTTTTTTAAGTCTCTTATCAATAAACGGCAATATAAGATACCAAATAACGATACTAGCAACCGATAATATTAGCATATAAATATCTTCTTTAATAAGCGTAAAGGTTATCACGGCGGAAATGAGAATTAGCACGAGAGGCACTAAAAACGCTAGCGCAGCACCGATTAGTTTCGCGCTCGATTCACTCTCGATAATCACCTCGTCACCAACCTTCGCGCCGAGGGTGTTTTTAACGTTAAACTCAATGCTACTAGCATTCTTTGGAAAAAGGCACATTCCGCATTTACTACATTCGTCCTTTTTATCCACTTTAACGCTGACGAACTTTCCCTCGTCCTTCACGACTAAGCCAACGTCTTTCATTAGAATTCCTTAACTAAAAGTTCGGAAAAACTTACGTTCTCTTCACTTCCGTCAGCCATATTTTTTAATTTAACCACGCCGTTTTCCAGTTCATTAGAGCCGATAACCGCAACGTATTTCGCGCCGATTTTATCAGCGTACTTAAACTGCGCTTTTATGCCTCTGCCCATATGGTCAAAGTCGGCGGATACGCCTTTTGCTCTTAAAATGGTTGCAAGTTCAAACGCCTTTTCCCCTTCCTTTTCGCCCATAGGTGCAAAATAAATGGTAACTTTTCCGTCGTTAGGAATGGTAACGCCTGTATTTTCAAGTAGCATCAACACTCTTTCAATACCAACCGCAAAGCCTATTCCCGGAACGTCTTGTCCGCCAAGTTGAGCGATTAGCCCGTCGTATCTACCGCCACCGCACACCGTGCCTTGTGCGCCGATGTTTTCCGAAACGAATTCAAAAACCGTTCTCGTATAATAGTCAAGTCCTCTTACTATTCCGGAATCCACCTTAAACTCCACGCCCGCGATTTTAAGAAGATGCTGCACTTTTTCAAAGTGCGCTTTGCAATCGTCGCATATATAATCTAAAATCTTAGGTGCGTCCTTATTTATTTTTTTGCAGTCCTCGTTCTTGCAGTCTAAAATTCTTAAGGGGTTTTTATCAAGCCTATCCTTACACAAAGCGCACATATCGCCTATATGCGCGTTAAAGTATTCTTTGAGAGCCTCTTCATATTTCTTTCTGCAATCCTTACAACCGATGCTGTTAATATATAAGGTTACGTTTTTGATGCCGACTTCCTTAATAAACGAATTTGCAAGAAGAATGGTTTCCGCATCGATATTAGCGTCGTTTGCGCCCAAAAATTCCACGCCAAACTGGTGGAATTCTCTGAGTCTTCCGGCTTGTGGACGCTCGTATCTAAAACAACTGGTTATATAAAAGAGTTTTGCGGGAAGCGCGCTCTGATGCATTCCGTTTTCCACGAATGATCTCGCAACGCCAGCAGTTCCTTCAGGTTTAAGGGTTATACTTCTATCACCCTTGTCCAAGAAGGTATACATCTCTTTATTAACTATATCAGTCGTTTCTCCAACGCCTCTCAAAAACACTTCCGTGTGTTCGAAAGTAGGCGTTCTAATTTCCTTTGCGCCAAAAGTTTTTGCGACACTTCTAGCGATTTTCTCAACGTATTGCCACTTATAACTGTATTCTGGCAAAACGTCTTTCGTTCCTTTTGGTATGTTAATCATAGTCTTTCGTGGGGAATTCCCCTCTCCTTAAAGAATATATTTTTTGAGGTCTTTTGATTTGTTTTCAGAACCTAATCTATCTTCGACGTACGCTTTGTTGATTACCACTTCCAGGTCGGCACTTCCGTCGGCGTTAAAGGAAACGTCCTCTATGAGGTTTTCCATAACCGTGTGAAGTCTTCTCGCGCCTATATCTTCCCTAGTATTATTCATGCTCTCGGAGATTTCCGCAATAGCCTCGATAGCGTCTTCGGTAAACTTTAAGTCTATTCCGTCGACTTTAAGAAGGGTTGCGTACTGAATGGTTATAGCGTTTCTAGGCGTAGTTAAAATCTTGATAAAATCATCTTTAGTTAAACTTTGCAATTCCACTAAGATTGGGAATCTGCCTTGAAGTTCGGGGATTAAATCGCTAACCTTTGAAACGTGGAATGCACCCGCTGCGATAAACAAAATGTAATCGGTTTTAATCGCGCCGTACTTGGTCATAACGGTTGAGCCTTCAACGATCGGGAGAATATCCCTTTGGACGCCCTCTCTAGAAACGTCTTGGCCGCCACTTTTGCTACCCTTTGCCGCAATCTTATCAATCTCGTCAATAAAGATTATACCCTCGTTTTCCGCACGTTTGATAGCCTCTTCATTGACAGAATCTTTATCGATAAGTTTATCCGCCTCTTCAAGAACTAAAATCTTTCTAGCTTCTTTGACCGTTAACTTTCTCTTCTTTTTCTTTTTGGGCATCATATCCCCAAAAATACTGCCGATGCTAATCTCCGCGCCACCTGGAACGAGCTCCATAGGCTTAGGTGCGTCTGTTATTTCAATCTCGATAACCTCGTTATCGTAATAACCTTTTTTAAGTCCTTCTAGAATGTTTTTCTCAAAAATATCCTGAGGAGTTTCTCCTCTATCTAAACGGCGAACTTCCGCGAGAATTTTGGTAAGTTTTCCATCTACTACCGCCGTGGCTTTTTCGTTGACCTTATTAAGTCTTTCTTCCTTTACTAACCTAACAGCACATTCAACGAGGTCACGAATCATAGACTCAACGTCTCTTCCAACGTAACCAACTTCGGTGTACTTGGTTGCCTCAACCTTAACGAAAGGTGCACAAACAAGTTTAGCAAGTCTTCTTGCAATCTCCGTTTTACCAACGCCAGTCGGACCTTTCATTATGATGTTCTTTGGAGTTATTTCCTCTCTTTCTTCATTCGAGAGTTGACTTCTTCTATACCTATTTCTAAGGGCGATGGCAACCGCTTTTTTCGCGCCGTCCTGCCCGATGATATATTTATCAAGTTCAGTTACTATCTGTTTTGGCGTTAAATTCATATTTACCTCCTAAATAACCTCGCAAGTAATATGCTCGTTAGTAAACACGCAAATTTCGCTAGCGATCTTTAACGCGCGCTTTGCAATTTCCTCTGCGGGATAATTAGTTTCTTGCGCTAACGCTCTAGCCGCTGCAAGCGCGTAATTTCCGCCACTACCGATTGCACAAACGCCTTCATCAGGCTCGATTACTTCGCCAGTTCCCGAAACGATAAGGAGGGTATCTTTATCGGCTGTAATCATCATAGCCTCAAGTTTTCTAAACTTATCGCTTCTCCAAAGTTCAGCAAGTTCAACCGCGCTTCTCATAAGATTTCCAGAATATTTATTTAGCATTTCTTCAAATCTCTCTGTTAGCGTGAACGCGTCTGAAACAGCACCCGCGAACCCCAAAATCACCTTACCGTTATAAATTCTTCTAACCTTAACTGCGTTATTCTTAAAAATGACCGATTGCGAAAGGGTGACTTGCCCGTCACCTGCAATAGCGGTTTTTCCGTCTTTTTTAACCGCGCAAATGGTCGTCCCCATAAATTCTTGCATATCATATCTCCTTTATAAAGTTATCGACTTCCATTAAACTTCTCTCTGCCATTAAACGCTTTCTCTCTGCCTTATCTCTAACGATTTTATCGAGCGGAGGAAGTATTCCAAAGTTAGCGTTCATAGGCTGAAAGTCCTTATTTTCCGTCGTTATATACCTAGCAAGCGAACCCAGCACCGTTTTGTCTGACATAATCGTTGCCATTTTCCCTTTTAGTTTTCTTTCCAGATAAATTGCCGCCATTAACCCGCTAGCCGCGCTTTCAACGTAGCCCTCAACGCCGGTTATCTGCCCAGCAAAATATATCTTTTCGTGTTCTTTTAGCGAATAGTCCTCGTTTAATACGAGCGGAGAATTTATAAAGGTGTTTTTGTGCATAACGCCGTATCTTAAATACTCTGCCCTCTTTAATGCGGGTATTAGAGAAAAAACTCTCTTCTGCTCGCCAAAGGTAAGATTCGTTTGAAATCCTACCATATTATACATTTTTCCGTCCGCATCCTCACGCCTTAACTGCAAGCAAGCGTACGCCCATCTTCCAGTCTTAGGGTCCGTTAAACCTACTGGTTTAAGCGGCCCGAAACGGAGGGTATCAATCCCTCTTGACGCCATAATTTCGATGGGCATACACCCCTCGAAAACTTCACT
>JAFQLO010000023.1 GCA_017414525.1 Clostridia bacterium
GTAAATTGCGTTATTTACGAAAATTACGGTTATGTTTTCGCCACGAGCAGCAGAGTGAACAGTTTCTGCCGTACCGATAGCAGCAAGGTCGCCATCACCTTGATAAGTAAATACTACGTTATCAGGGTTTGCACGTTTAGCACCCGTTGCAACGGCTGGCGCTCTTCCGTGAGCAGCTTGAATCATATCACAATTAAAATAATTATAAGAGAATACTGAACATCCAACTGATGCAATGCCTACAGTTTTACCAGTTACGCCAAGTTCTTCTAAAACTTCAGCAACTAGACGGTGAATTATACCGTGAGTACAACCTGGGCAGTAGTGCAACGGATTATCCGTTAAACCTTTTGTTTTTTCAAATACTACCATTCTTTTGCATCTCCTTTTTCAATTTCTTCAAGTTTACCAACAACTTCATCTGGTGTCATAAGCACACCACCAGTTCTACCGTAGAAGTAAACGGGTTTAGAACAGTTGATAGCAAGTTTAACGTCATCAACCATTTGCCCCATATTTAGTTCGACAGAAAGGAAAGATTTAACTTTACTTGCTGCCTTTTTAAGAGCCTCTTTGGGGAACGGATAAAGAGTGATAGGACGAAGCATACCAACTTTTATGCCACGTTTTCTTGCATTCATAATTGCATTTTTTGCAATACGAGCAGCAATACCAAACGCAACTATACAAATATCAGCGTCTTCCATCATAAACTCTTCGTACATAACTTCATCACGTTCTACGATTTTATAACGTTCGTATCTGTTTAAGTTCCATTCTTCAAGTTGAGCGGGGCTTAAAGATAATGAGTTTACTACGTTTCTACCTTCGTGGGTATCTCTACCAGTCGTTGCCCAAGGTTTATCATACTCTTTAACTTCACCAAGTTCTAAACTTACAGGTTCCATCATTTGCCCCATAGTTCCGTCTGCAAGAAGCATTGCAGGCATTCTATATTTATCTGCAAGGTCAAAGCCCTTAAACGTAAGGTCAACCATTTCTTGAATTGATGCAGGTGCTAAAACAATGAGTTTATAATCACCGTGTCCACCGCCTTTAAGCGCTTGGAAATAATCCGATTGCGAAGGTTGAATACCGCCAAGACCAGGACCGCCACGTTGTACGTTTACGATAAGCGCAGGAAGTTCACAACCAGCAAGATAAGAAATTCCTTCACTCTTTAAAGATATTCCTGGGCTAGAAGAACTGGTCATAACCCTTTTACCGCAAGCGGCAACACCTAAAACCATATTGATTGCGGCAACTTCAGATTCTGCTTGTAAAAACGTTCCGCCTATTTTAGGCATACGCTTTGCCATATATGCAGCAACTTCAGTTTGCGGAGTAATAGGATAGCCGAAATAATATTTACAGCCTGCCATTATAGCCGCTTCCGCAAGTGCTTCATTACCTTTCATTAACACTTTTTCTGCCATAATACACCTCTATTTTTCCACCGTTATAACCGAATCAGGACACATTGTTGCGCAGAATGCACAAGCAATGCACTTTTCTTGAGCGGTTATGATTGCAGGGTGGTAACCTTTTGCATTGATTTTTTCTTTGGAGAGCGCGATAATTTGTTTAGGACAAGCGGTTTCGCATAATCCGCAACCCTTGCAACGCTCTTCGTCAAAAGTAACTTTTGCCATAATTTCTCCTTTATAACCAGTCGCCGTATTTTATAGGGTCGATTGGTAATATTTGTTTAATTTCTTGTATTTTTTCGTCGATAATATCACGTCTAACAGCTGTGAATTTTATCGGTAAGCCCGTTATTGTTGAAAACTTTTTAGCAAACTCAAGCCCTTTAACAACGTCTAAAGACGTAGTTTCTTTACCCAAATTTGCATTATTAACTATACCAGTAAAAGGTAATTTACCCGTTCTCTCAATCTCTTCTTTAATTTCTAACGCACCCTCGATAGTTCTAGTTTCAGGGCGAAACGGATTAAGAACGAACAACGCATCGTAATTGTTTTCTTCTTTAATTTTGTCTGAAAATCTGCCAAGGGCAAGCGCACCTCTATCGTCGCCCCCGATATCGGCAACGGCATAACGCAATTTATCGTCAACCATCTTATAAGATTTTGCGTTCATTGCGGGAATATCTACGTTTGTTTCGGCAAACGGTGAAACGACAAGTTCTACACCGTATTTTTCTAGCGTTTTATTTGCGTCGACAGTACGAAAATAGGGATTAACTATATCTAAATCGTAAATACTTACGTTTTTTTTGCGTTTTGCTAGTTCTACGGCGTAATTGACGGCAACGAAAGTTTTTCCACTACCATAATGCCCCATAAAAACGGTTACGCGTTTATCAAACATTATCTTTCTACCTTATAGCACCAACCACGTACGTCAGGATTTTTACCCCATTGAATACCAGTAAGTTCGTTGTAAAGTTTTTGAGTAAGTTCACCGATTTGGTTGTTAGATACCGTATAATCTTTATCTTTATAGAAAAGATGACCTATAGGTGATATAACCGCAGCAGTACCAGTACCCCAAGCCTCTTCCAACGTTCCGTTTTCAGCGGCCTCTATAAGTTCGTCAACAGAAATAAGTCTTTCAGTAACCTTATATCCCCATTCTTTGAGAATTTGAATGCTTGATTTTCTGGTTATACCA
>JAFQLO010000024.1 GCA_017414525.1 Clostridia bacterium
AAGAATAGGTTTAAGGTTAATTCCACCGTGATCACATCCAATTGCTACTTTCATACTTTTATTCTCCTTTTTCGTTAATTATTCTGTTTAATATTATTTCGCACGCCGCAGATATGCAGTATGCAGTTTTTTCATAAACCTCTTGGCTTTGTCCGTAAGGATCTGGAATATCACCTAGTCCAGAAACCTCGTTCATCGTCCTAACCGTTTTAAGTCCACCGAAAAAGCGTTTGTGTTCCGCCGTCATACATATTATAACGTCAGCGTTTCTAACGTGCTTTTCCGTAAGCTGCTTTGACTTAAACCCGTACGGCTTATAGCCTAATTTTTTTAGAACCTTAAAGGAATTTTCGCTCATTTTGCTGCCGTTAAGCGCCATAATTCCCGCACTGGAAACGCGCACGTCAGTAACGCCAGCCTCTTTTATTTTATTCTTCATAATTATTTCTGCCATCGGGCTACGACAAGTGTTGCCCGTGCAGACGAACAAAATTCTTCTCATCCGCAAGATTTCCTCATTCTGTTCATTATTCCCATATTGACTCCCTTTTCATCGGGAAGGCTTATTGCAATAATAATATCCGCCTTTTTCTCCCCCTCTAAAAGTTTGTC
Source organism: Clostridia bacterium (assembly GCA_017414525.1). Classification (GTDB taxonomy): domain Bacteria; phylum Bacillota; class Clostridia; order Christensenellales; family Borkfalkiaceae; genus UBA1259. The sequence goes on from JAFQLO010000024.1 coordinate 613, forward strand.
GTATAAATTCGCAGCCATTTCCTCTGCGCTCTTACCAAGATTTAAGACGTTTACGCCATCGTTCAAAAGATTTTTAACCCTATCGGAGCACATAAAGTACGGCGTTTCTCCACTTTTTATACTCTCTTCATAGCACTTTTTAGCGAGGTCTAGTTGCTCTTCTGAAAACATAATCGTTTTGCAGTTGGGTTTATAGTGCGTGTACTTCACCCCTGGGGATTTAACCTTATCACCCTCTTTGTGCTCAGCTATCTCGCAATTGCCCACGAGTTCTATTATCATTTCCCTAGTGACTAGCCCCGCCCTTAATATCCTTGGCACTTTCCCAGTAACGTCAAGCACAGTGCTCTCTATTCCGCCCGTGCATTTTCCGCCGTCTAGAATAAGAGGGATTTTTCCGTTTAAATCGTTATAAACGTGCTCTGCGGTAACCGGACTGGTGTGCTTTGAAAGGTTTGCACTTGGCGCAACAAGCGGTTTATCTATGGCTCTTAAAAGCTTTTGGCAACCTTCGTGCGAGGGCATTCTAACCGCGAGCGTACTCCCCCCGCAAACAGCCTCTTTGCACACAACGCCTTTACTTTTCATAACCAAAGTCAACGGCCCTGGCATAAACTCTTTTATAAGCTTATAAACGTAATCTTGTTCGACAAAAACTAGTTTTTCTAAATCGTAGTCTTTATGAACGTGAGCGATTAGCGGATTATCGGACGGTCTGCCTTTAACCTCGTAAATTCTTTTTACCGCCTCGCTGTCCGTTCCAACCGCCGCCAAACCGTAAACGGTTTCGGTTGGCATTCCCACCACGCCACCGTTATTTAGTATATTAACCGCCTCAAAAACGCTCTCGTCGGTTACTTTTTTTATAAAAGTCTGCATACTAAAAAATCTCGTCGTCAACAGTTTTAACCGTGTTGCTTTCGTTTTCCATCTGTGGGAAATCGCCAACTTCCTCAAAGTTAGCGGTAGTTACGGGCGCATCGCTTTGCTCTTCCCTGCTAACTTCCGGTTCGCCAGTTTCGCCGTTAAGGTTAACGAACTTGGTGCATTCGCCCCTAAAGTAAAGTTTAATTAAGCCCGTAGGACCGTTTCTGTGTTTTTCAACGATAATTTCCGCAACGTTCTTTTGGACTTTACCCTCTGCAATTTCCTTTTCGGTTGCACCCCTATCAGGTCTATGAATAAACATAACGATATCCGCGTCTTGCTCGATTGCACCCGATTCACGAAGGTCTGCAAGTTGCGGTCTACCTTTTCTCGTTTCAACCGCACGAGATAACTGCGAAAGCGCAATTACTGGAACGTTTATCTCTTTTGCTAAAATTTTAAGGCTTCTTGAAATTTCGGTAATCTCGTTTTGACGGCTATCGCTACTTCTCGTCTTATCTGGAGTCATAAGCTGAATATAGTCTATCATAATGAGGTCTAGCCCGAATCTATTTTTAAGTCTTCTGCACTTAGAAATAAGTTCTCTAGGTCTTATAATTGCAGAATCATCGATAAAGATTTTGGTGTTAGATAATTCTTCTCTAGCCTTTGCAATCTTAAGCCATTCTTTTTTGTTCATCTTGCCCTTTACTGCGTTCTCCATTGAAACGCCTGCAACAGAGCATAACATTCTTTGAACGAGTTGTTCCTTGCCCATTTCCAGCGAAAATACCGCGCAACTATAACCTTGAAGGGCAACTTGCTCAACGATGTTCATTGAAAACGAAGTTTTACCCACCGCAGGACGCGCCGCCAAAATGATGAGGTCGCTCTTATGTAAGCCGTTTAAGAGGTTATCTAAATCTCTAAACTGCGTTTTTATTCCCTTGTAACTAGATTTATCGTTAGAGAGTTCGTCGAGTTTAGTCATAACTTCTGGCATGACCGAACTTATCCTAACCATCTCGCTCGTATCCGCCATATTAGAAATATCATACACCGTTTTTTCCGCAAAGGAAAGTGCGGTTGCTTTGTCCGAACTCTTTTGACATTCATCGATAATATCCGCAGAGCCTTTTATGAGTTTTCTAAGCAGACTATCTCTCGTTACGATGTCGAGGTATCTTTTATAGTTTGCTGAAGACGGCATAACGTTGGTTAATTCCGCTATATATTGAATACCGCCCGCTTGTTGCAACGTCCCCGCCTTTTCAAGCGCATCGGTAAGGGTTACCATATCAACCGGCTGGTTGTTTTTAATGATAGTTTCCATAGCGTTGAAGATATACTTATGCGATTCAGCGAAAAAGTCTTCTTCTTTTAAGAAAGCTGCAACTTCCACTTGAATTCTAGTATCGAGAAGCAAACACCCTAAAAGTGCTTGTTCTGCCTCTAAACTATGCGGCATTTCGCCGTAAGCTTGTTGTTTCTTTGCCATAATTTCTCCTCGAGTTATAACTTAATAAACTCTTCTAAAGTATCGTCAAAAACCTTAAATGCTGATATGAACGGTTGTTTCTTTGTTAAATCTACGCCAGCAATTTTAAGTAGTTCAACCGGTCCGTCCTTTCCGCCTGAGGATAAGAAATTAAAGTAATCGTCAACGGCGGGTTGACCTTCTGACAAAATTCTGTCCGCAATAGCAAGTGCGCTGATTATACCAGTAGCGTACTTATAAACGTAGAACGCGCGGTAAAAATGCGGAATTCTTGCCCATTCGTACTTGATATACCCATCGCTTATAACAGCATCGCCGTAATACTTTTTGTTAAGCTCTAGATATTTTTCCGACATATTCTCTTTTGTAAGCGGTTCGCCACTCTCCACCGTTTGGTGAGCAAACTGCTCGAACTCCGCAAACTGAGTCTGACGGAAGAGGGTGGTTCTTATCATTTCCAAAAGATAAGAAAGAAGATATTTTTTGAGTTTTTTATCCTTTTCCGACTTTAAGAGATATCTTATTAAAAGTACTTCGTTTACCGTGCTAGCCACTTCCGCAACGAATATTTTGTAATCGGCTTTTGAATAAGGCTGAGTGCGGTTGGAAAAATAAGAGTGGATACTATGTCCCATTTCGTGCGCTATCGTAAACACGTCGTGCGTGGTCTTTTGGTAATTCAATAGAACGTAAGGATGCGTGTCGTAAACTGCAACGCTATACGCTCCGCTCCTTTTACCGTCCCCCTCGTAAACGTCAATCCAACGCTCGTTCTTTGCCTTTAATAAGAGTTCTTTATACTCATCGCCCAAAGGTGCTAAGCCTTTAACCACTAAATCGTAAGCCTCTTCGTACTCTAACTGCATTTCCGTGCCGGCGACGGTGGGAACGTACATATCGTACATATACATCTTATCGAGTCCTAAGAGTTTCTTCTTTTCGGCTATATATTTGTGAAGTGACGGGAGCGCGTCGTGAACGGTTGAGATTAGGTTATCGTAAACTTCTCTCGGAACGTCCTCTCCCATAAGTGCCTTATCTAGCACAGACGGATAATTTCTCGCTTTTGCAGAGAACACGCCTTTTTTAACGTTTCCATAATAGGTTGCAGAGATGACGTTGATCAAAGAAAGGTACGCTTTATAATACTTCTTAAACGCCTTTTCCCTAAGTTCTCTATCCTCGCCGTGGAGCATTACGCTATAACTTCCGTGCGATAAAGGAATTCTCTTTCCCTTGTGAGTTACGCTTCCTAAAGGCAAATCAGCGTTATCAATCTTAGTGAAAATATCCCTAAAACTAGAGAGCGGATCACCACTAAGTGACATTAGCCTCTCTTCGTTTTCTGATAAAACGTGCGCCTTTTCTTTAAGCACGCATTTAAGCATATAATCGTATTCACTAAGTTTAGGGTTCTCTATAAACCCCTTTAAAACTTTTTCGTCCAAAGAAGTAAGTTCAGGAAGGAAAAACGCCGTGCTTTCACCGTAAGCAACGCCAAGTGCTGTCACTTTTGATAAAAGTGCATCCATTTCCGAGTTCTTGGTATTCTCGTCGTGCTTCATCATAGCGTAAACGGAGAGTTTATCAATAACTCTTCCCACCTTTTCTTGCGCTTTCATACAGTTATAAAAACTTTCAGCATCGCCGAGTTTACCTTTAAACTGGTCGAAGTTTATTTGACTTTTAACCTCGTCAAAGGCTTTTTGCCACTCTTTTACGTTTTCAAAAATTTCCTCGGTTGCCCAAGTATACTTCTTTTCCAAAATCCATCTCCTAAAACTAGTTTTTGTTACTATGGATAGGCGCGGGCATTCTTCCGCCTCTGCCTATAAATTTATCACAGCCGTAAGGACTAACCGCCATAATGGGCGCACTACCCAAAAGTCCACCGAATTCCACGCTGTCCCCAACGTCTTTTCCGGGAACGGGGATAACTCTTACCGCCGTAGTTTTGTTATTTATCATACCGATTGCAGCCTCGTCCGCTATCATACCGCTGATGGTAGTTGCGGGGGTGTTTCCTGGGACGGCTACCATATCTATTCCAACGCTACATACGCAGGTCATAGCCTCTAACTTGCTGAGGGTTATAGCACCGCTCTTTGCAGCGTTAATCATTCCTATATCTTCACTTACCGGAATAAACGCACCTGAAAGTCCACCTACGTTTGAACTTGCCATAACGCCTCCTTTTTTAACGGCGTCGTTAAGCATAGCAAGTGCAGCGGTAGTTCCGTGTCCCCCAACAGAGTCTAGCCCGATTTCCTCTAAGATGTGCGCAACGCTATCCCCCATAACGGGTGTAGGTGCTAACGAAAGGTCAACGATACCAAACTCAGCGTTCAAGCGTTTTGACGCTTCTTCCGCAATAAGTTGCCCTGCTCTGGTAATCTTAAAGGCAGTTTTCTTAATGGTTTCGGCAATCTGGTCGATTGACGCACCTTGCATACTCTTTAACGCGTGGTGAACTACGCCTGGTCCAGAAACTCCAACGTTAATAACAGTTTCGCCTTCTCCAACGCCGTGGAATGCACCCGCCATAAAGGGGTTATCTTCCACCGCGTTGCAGAATACCACGAGTTTAGCACAGCCGAAACCGTCGCGCTCTTTAGTCTTATCGGCAGTCTTTTTGATAATTTCACCCATAAGGCGAACGGCATCCATATTGATACCCGATTTTGAAGAACCGACGTTAACTGACGAACACATTCTATCGGTTAAAGAAAGTGCTTCCGGAATACTTTCGATAAAAGATTTCTCGTAAGAGGTCATTCCCTTTTGAACGAGAGCGGAATATCCGCCTAAAAAATCTATGCCTATCGTTTTTGCAGCATCGTCAAGTGCCTTTGCAAGAATGATTTCTTTACCGCAAAAAGAGGAAGTCAATAAACTTGCGGGAGTGATTGATACGCGCTTATTTATAATCGGGATACCGTATTCCGCGCCCAAATCTTCTGCAACTTTAACGATATTCTCCGCTTTTTTGCAAATTCTATCGTAGCAAAGAGTGGCGGTTTTTTTCGCATCGTCCCTTATGCAAGGAATGAGCGAAATACCCATAGTTATAGTTCTAACGTCGAAATGCTCTTTTTCGACCATATCAATAGTTTCTAAAATCTCTTTTCTATTAAGCATCTTTATTACCCATTAAATCTTATGCATAGCGTTAAAAATATCTTCGTGCTGAACGTGAATGGAAACGCCTATCTCCTCACCGAGTTCAACTAATTTGTTTTTAACTTCTTTAAGAGAAAACTCTGCCTTTTCAAGGTCACATAGCATAAGCATAGTGAAGTTGCCTTGAACTATCGTCTGGCTAATATCTTCGATATTTACGTTCATATTTGCGAGCGAAGTTGAAACTTTGCTGATGATACCTGGTTTATCTTTTCCGATAACTGTTACTATTGCTTTCATTTGTTTTCTCCTTAACTTAAAATTTCATAACTGATTAAAACGTTGCCTTGGGTTACGAACTTAACGTTCTGCCCCTCTTTTATTTCTGGGAATTCTTTTTCGTAAAGCACCATAACCTTTCTTTCGTAAAAATCTTTTTTATACTTATTCCACTCCAAGAACACTAGTGCCTTGCAATCAACCCCGTCTTTATACTGAAGTTCGTTGCTATACTCGAAAAAACTTGCCGTTGAAGTTTCTCTAATTCCCGTTTCCAAATTATGCATAAGTTTGCAATAATTATTAACGCGCTTGTACTTTATACCCAAATATAAGAATGAAAAAGCGATAAATATTGCGATTAGCGGGAAGTGAATAACTTTCACCCAAGTAATCGTCGGCGATTTGTAAGGAAGCGTTAAATACCAAATAACTATTCCCGCGCTTAAAAGCAAAAACAAGCCTAATGTCACGAAATAAAATATAAGCGTTTTTTTCTTTTGTAAGAGCGCCTTATCCAAATCTTTCTTTTCGTAATAATCTATCATCATTTTTTATCTCTCCGTTTTATAGTCCGTTCTAATTTTTGTCATTTTTCCATTTTCTAGGCGGTAAAGTTCCACTCTGTCGCAATACTCCGCCATAATGAGATCCTTACTGTCCTTAACCCTAAAATATTTAGGCTGGGACGGCTCTATTCGTTGTCGCCCTTCAAATAAATCTTCTTGCCTATTCTGCTCAGGTTTATTTTCTTCCTCGCTAGAGTCAACTTCTTCTACCGTGTTTTTGTCTTTCTCTTTCTTTTTTCCTAAACCAAAAAGATTTTTAAACGTCACTACGAGTGCATACACTATCGACGAGCCGGCTAAAAAGTAAAACACCAACTTTAATGCTTCAGAGCCACTAAACCCGCCAGTCAAAAATACTATTCCGCCAACGACGGCAACGAGCAAAAAAATCTGCAAGTTTAGCACTTTAATTATAGTGTATAACGCTTTAAATATGCTTGATAATACTTTCTTGAATATACCAAACACCAGTCGGTTTCTAAAAAATATCACTTACTTTCCTCTTCCAAGATTATAAACGAACTCGTTGAGCCCCAAAACGTTAAACGACCAGTCCTCAACGACTCCAACCACTTGGCTTATCTTGCAAGCTCCGTACTCGTCGTCACGACTATCTTTACTATACATTCTGTTATCGCCCAGATAAAAAAGCTCGTCTTCGTCCAAAGTCCACTTTGTATACTTTCCAGTAGCAAAAGTTGAACTCTGCTTTTTAACGTAATCTTCTTCTAAGACTTTTCCGTTTAAATAAACGTCCCCGTCAATAATTTCCACGGTATCGCCCTCTTTAGCGATAACCCTCTTTATTAGATAAGCGGTCTTCTTTTCCCCCTCTATAATAACGATATCTCCATACTCTGGGATTAGCTTTCTATTCACGGTAACCACGTTCCCAGATTCTAGGGTAGGATTCATCGAGTCTCCGTCAACCTTAACCAAAAAGAAAACGTTTACGTTGAGGTATAGTATAACCGAAAAAAGCACGATAAAAAACCCGATTATGCAAAAGAAAATCACGTTGCTTCTTTTCTCTTTTTTTGCTTTTTCTTGGTCGATTGCGCTCTCGTCCTCTATTAAGTTTTGCTGTTCGTTGCTACTATCCATCGATTTTTTTAATCTCCTTAGCGATTTTATCCACCTCGGAAAGAGAGAGAAAAACCGCTCTTTTACACTTATTGCATTTAAGTTTTATATCCGCTCCAACGCGCGAAACCGTCCATTCGTTTCCGCCGCAAGCGTGAGGTTTTTTCGATATAATTTTGTCGCCTACGCTATACATAATTTACCCCCTTGAGCCTTTCATTAAACCCAAAGTGCATTGTTTAGTAAATATCCGTTTTCGTTTGCGACGAACTCGATTGCCTCAATCTTTTGATAACTTTTAAGTCCTAAACCCTGTTCGGTCTTAAACCTAATTTGCTCGATCTTGACGTTCTGCCAAACTTCGCCGCCGTGAAGGGTAACCCAACCGAAATACTCTACCTTTTCCCCAAAATAGTCTGCAATAAGTTTAACAGCCATTGCTGAACTCTCTTTAGAATAAACGTCAAACATCAATATCGCCTCGTCGGACGGTTTATCTGTGTCGGAATTAATCTTAAAGGTTAAAAGTCCGTTTTTAGCGCACACGCCGTTTATGCCCATAGGTCCTTTTTTAACAAACACCTCGTCAACGTCTTGATAGTTAAGATGCGCCTTACCCTTACCGTCTTGCTTTGCGGAAACAAACACGCTCTCGGCGTTTTCATTCCTAGACGAATAAATTACGTTAGATTTATAAGTAAGCGAAACTTCCTGTTCACTAAATTTCTTCATAACAGTTTTAGAGCCTATTTCGTAACCGTTCCTATACGTTGCCTGTGCAAAAGCAATAACGTTTTGCGCATTAGTATACGGGAAGTACTTAAATACGCACTCGCCAGTTTCCGCGTTCTTCTTTTGAACAGTTACTTTTCTCCAACATCTAAGCGAGGGCCTAGTGGTCTGTTCACAAACGAATACGCAAAGTTCTTTTAGTTGTTCTTCGTCTGCCTCTACCGTAAAGGCAATTGCACCGTCGGCAAGGTCACACTTAATATCAATTTTGTTTGATAGTTCCTCTTGCACGTTCCCTAAAAGATTTTTGCCAAAGAAAACTTTAGCTGATAAAATTGCCGCCTTGTTCACGCTATTAACGTAACCAACCGAATAGTTAACCGCTGCGTAAATCTCTTGAGGAATATGTGAAATAGTGTCGTAAACCCTATCGCAATCGTAAACGTTGCTGTTAGTTGCAGCGAGAATAAGCGTAGGGCAGTTTACGTGCATGGCGTAAGCCTGAGGCTCAATTCCCGCAATAAACTTAACCATATCGTCGGAAAACTGAGGTTCAACCTTTCCACCGAACTTATCCGTTCCGCGATAACCAGCCCAACCGGCGTTTAAGCCGAACACCGCACAGTCGAGCTTTTCGTCCATGCCCGCAACTTGCCAAAGAGCGGTAGCTGAATCACCAACGGCAAACCCGCCAACCTTTTCAATACCAACGATGTTTTTTAAATAAGCTAAAGCGTATCTTAAAACAGCCGCCCACTCGTACCAACAAGTTGAACGAGCGTCGTTTAAAACGCCAAAAAGATTATCTTTAGAAATAGCGTAGTTCGCGTAAGGAATTTCTTCAGGATACTTAGTATAGTTCTCCCTATCGCTAGTTTTTCCCTCAACGTCAACGTCAAAAACCAAATAGCCGTCGTCCGCAAGCGTCTTAATCGTAGTATCGTCCGAAGGTGCGCCAAGGTCGCGAACGTATAACACGGCACAAGTAGGTTTCTTTTGATTGCGCTTTATCTCACGCGCAAAAATAGAAACTCTACTACTTCCGCACGCCCTTCCGTTAAAGTAAACCTCGCGAACGGTATATTTATCCTCTTTATTAATAGTAACTTCAGTCTCGTTGAAATCGGTTTCCACCACGAAATCTTTCCACAAAAGATTAGGGGTGAGTATAATTCCTGCCATAATTCCCTCTACCTAAAACACTGATTTTTTGCGAACCACTTTGATATTTTAATCAAATTCGCAAATTTTAGCCCTTATTATGTTGATTTTTGTCCTTGTTTAGTTTATAATAATCTCTACCGCTAACCCAAAAGGGTACAATTGTAGCTATTATATTAGTAATTAATATTATATAATATTAAGCCGTTCAATGCAAGCGTTTTTACGTTAATTTTAATCGAGGGAAAGATATGTCCTGTTCTTATTCAAAAGAGTTTTCTTCGTCAGCTTTTACAGACGTGGAAAACGCGTTCATTAAAGAATATTTGCCACTTGCCTCTGGCGACGCCGTAAAAGTCTATCTTTACGGTCTTTTTCTCTGCCAAAATCCGCAGGTAAATAGTGACGTTTCAGACATTTCCTCTTTTCTAAATCTGAGTGAGGAAATTGTTAAAGATTGCTTTACCTTTTGGGAAGAATTTGGACTTATTTCAATCGTTTCAAAAGAGCCGTTTTCAGTGGTTTATCACCCCGTTATCGGCAGCGGTGTTTCCTCTAAACCTAGAAAAATCAAAGCGGAAAAATACTCGGAATTTACCAAAGGTCTTCAAGCGATTATTCCTAATAGAATGATTTCAACTGGTGAATATAGCGAATATTTTTCAATTATGGAAACATATTCGATTAAGCCTGACGCTATGCTTATGATTGTTAAGTACTGTGCGGATAAAAAAGGTTCGGACATTAGTTATCGCTATATTTCAAAGGTAGCAAAAGATTTTGGCAACAGAGAGATTACCACCGTTGACAAGGTGGAAAAAGAGCTCTCGTCTTACGTGTTAAGAACGAGCGTTATAGAAAAGATTTTAAAGGCTCTTTCCCTTCGCCGTCAACCGGAAATCGAGGACTCTACCCTACTTAAAAAGTGGACGGAAGAGCTAGGTTTTGACGTGGAAAATATTATTTTTGCCGCTAGTAAAATCAAAAAAGGTAGCGTTCAAAAACTCGACGAATTCCTTTTAGAACTCTACTCAATTAAGAGTTTTTCCAAAGAAGAAATCGCGGGTTATATGGAAAATAAAGAAAAGATATTTAACCTCGCTATTAAGATTAATAAGGCACTTTCCATTTACGTTGACGTTATTGATACCGTCGTTGATACATACACTAAAAAATGGTTGTCGTTTGGGTTTACTGAGGACGCACTCTTAACGGTTGCCGCACAGTGCTTTAAGGAAGGTAAAAACACCCTTCGCGCTATGGGCGAGTTAATTGAAATGCTTAGAGAAAGAGGTTTTATCGACTATACCAGCGTTTGCGATTACTTTGAAAGAGAGAAAAAGTCGGAAGAATTTATTAAAAAACTTCTTCTTACCGCCGGTGTTAACCGCCGTCCTAACCGTTGGGATAAAGAAAATTACGCCACTTGGAGAAACTGGAATTTTTCCGAGGAAATGATATTAGAGGCTGCAAAACTTTCTGCGGGAAAGAGTTCCCCCCTCGCATACCTTAACGGTGTTTTGAGCAACTGGAAGAACAACGGAGTTTTCTCAACCTCCGATATAGTAACAGATAAAACGCCTTCCGACGATTCGCAAGAAACTTATAATCGCGAATACGAAAGAAGAAGACTCGTTGCTCACCAAAGAGCGCAAAAGAACATGGAAAAAGCGTCTTTCGAGCCAGAATTCATGGAAGTTTACGGAAGGCTCAACGGTATCGAAAAAGACTTGGCTTTTGCTGAGATAGCCGCAAATAACGAACTATTATTAAAACTTGAAAACGAAAAGAAAGAACTTAACGAAAAACTCAGTAAAATACTGAAGAATATCGGCTTAACGATTTCCGACCTTTCGCCAAAATTTGCTTGCGAAAAATGTAAAGATACTGGTTACGTTGGCACGCACAGATGCGATTGCTACGGTAAATAAGAAAGCACTTAATACTTTAAAAGCCTCCGAATTTTTCGGAGGCTTTTCTTTGCTTTAATTTTATTTTCTATCATCGATAGCAACGTATGGATTTCTGCCGTTCGTTGAAACGTAAGCAGGACGGATAATCTTGCCGTTATTCAAAATTTCTTCCATACGGTGAGCGCACCAGCCTGACATTCTAGCAACTGCAAACATCGGCGTGAACAGTTCCACGGGAAGTCCAAGCATATTGTAAACGAATCCACTATAGAAGTCGACGTTTGCGGAAACGCCTTTAACCACCTTGCGTTTTGCACAAATAAGTTTTTGAGAAATCTTCTCAACCTTATCGTAAAGCTTGAACTCTCTGTTCCTACCCTTTTCGCTTGCAAGTTCTTTTACGAAGCCCTTAAACACTTTTGCTCTGGGGTCGGAAATAGAGTAAACTGCGTGTCCCATGCCGTAAACCAAGCCACTTCTATCATAACCTTCGCCAGCGAGAATTTTAGCAACGTACGATTCGATCTCCTCGTCGTCTTCCCAGTCGGAAACGTGCTTTTTAATATCAGCCATCATTTCCATAGCCTTAATGTTAGCACCACCGTGGCGAGGCCCTTTAAGAGAGCAAAGTGCAGCGGTAATGGTTGAATAAGTATCAGTACCAGCACTGGTAACCACGTGAGTAGTAAAGGTAGAGTTGTTACCACCACCGTGTTCTGCGTGTAGAATAAACGCGATGTCAAGTACCTTTGCTTCAAGTTCGGTGAACTTACTATCAGCACGGAGCATATACAAAATGTTTTCCGCAGTTGAAAGATTTGGGTTAGGTCTATGTATAATAAGGCTCTTGTTTTCATTATAATGTTGGTGCGCGTGATATGCATACACCGCAAAGATAGGAGTTAACGATATAAGCGCAAGGCTTTGGCGCAAAACGTTATCTAGCGAATTGTCGAGCGCGAACTTGTCGTAGCTATAAAGCGCGAGGATAGACCTAGCAAGAGAGTTCATAATATCTCTGTTCGGCGCTTTCATAATAACGTCACGAACGAAGTTTTTAGGAATCTTTCTAAAGCTTACCAAAAGTTTTTGGAACTCTAAAAGTTCTTGCTTTGTGGGAAGTTTATTGAACATAAGAAGATAGGTCGCTTCTTCAAAACCGAGTTTTAGGCTATCGTCGTAGTTATCAATCATCTTTTCTACGTTGATTCCACGATAATAAAGTTCTCCGTCACACGGTGTTAAAACTCCGTCAACCATCTTTTTAGCAATAACGTCTGATATATCTGTAAGACCCGTGATAACGCCTGCGCCGTTTTCGTCACGAAGTCCTCTCATAACTTGATTTGCCTTATAAGTTTCTTCAGTAAATTTAGGTGTTTGATTAAAAATCTCCGATAGCCTTTTAAGTTCGTAAGATTGATATTGATTATGAGTCATAAAACCACCTCGCTTGTATTTTGCCTATTTTATCAAATACAACTGCTTTGTGTCAAATATTTTAACCGTATTATACAATTTTTTTGATTTTTTAATGGAATTGAAATTAATTTTATTTGTAAGCCGTTTAACGCCACAGATGCGAGCAAGAGGAGAAAAACGAAGAGCCACCGATGGGCGCATACTTTTTGTATGTAACCATTGATGGCTTGATGTTTTACGCACTATTGCGAAGTATATGTGACGTTAAACTAATCTTCTATACGAATAGTTCCCTGAACTTCAAACACTTCGTCCAAAGCATCGAGTTTAGCAAGGGTTTTCTTCACTAAACTTTCGTGGCAACAGTGGGTAGTTATGATGATTTGAGCCTTGCCTTCTTCGCCAGCAACCTGCTTAACCTCTTTAAGGCTAACGTTGTTTTTGGCAAACACTCCGGAAATTTTAGAGAGAACACCCGGCTTATCTGCAACGGATAATCTCAAATAGTATTTAGAAGTGAAGTCGTCAACGAACTTAGTTTCCTTGTTACCCTTTTGGTTGTTTTCAAAAGACGCGTAGAAATATCTATCGTGTTTTGCAGCAAAGATTACGTCGGAAACGATTGCGCTACCCGTAGGAAGTGCACCTGCGCCTCTACCATAGAGCATAATCTCACCAACGGCATCGCCAACCAAGTGAACAGCGTTAAACGAATCGTTAACGGCTGCAAGTGGGTCGTCGTTTCTAACGAAAGTGGGATGAACTCTAACTTCCACGCCGTTTTCGGTATCCTTACCGATTCCGAGAAGTTTTAAGGTATAACCCATTTCCTTACCGTAAGCGATATCTTCTTTGTTGATTCCAGTAATACCCTCTCTATAAACGTTTTCAATGCAAATCTTTTTATTAAACGCAAGACTTGAAAGAATCGAGAGTTTATAAGTTGCGTCGAATCCCTCAACGTCAGCCGTGGGATTAAACTCTGCGTAACCTAGTCTTTGAGCCTCTTTAAGAGCCTCTTCGTAAGACCAGCCTTCATAAGCCATTTTAGTTAAAATATAGTTGGTAGTACCGTTAATAATACCCTTAATTGAAAGAATCTTATTAGCCTGCATTCCTTCTTGAAGGGTGCGGATAATGGGCACGCCACCCACGCAACTAGCCTCAAAGAAAAGACCAGCGTTCATTTTCTTCGCTTCTTCTTCAAGCTCCGGCCAATGCTTTGCGAAAAGTTCTTTGTTAGAAGTAACGACTGTTTTTCCGCTCATCAACGCTTTGGTTACGAATGTTTTTGCAACGCCAGTACCGCCGATAACTTCAACGACTATGTCTACGTTTGGGTTTGCAACGACTTCTTCAATTGAAGATGCGATTCTGCTTTCTTCAACGCCTAGTTGCTTTGCCCTCTCAACGTTCTTTTCAAGCACGCACTCAACGGTGAGATCAACGCCCTGAGTTTTCTTGAAATATTCTCTTTTTTCGGTGAGTATCTGGTAAGTTCCTCCGCCAACTACGCCGAGCCCTAAAATAGCAACGCCTGCTTTTTTCATAATATCCTCCAGTTACCTGTTTAATTCGTAAATAGTTTTTAATCCGTCGAGCGTTAAAGTTCTGTCAACGGTGCTAATTTCCTTGACTTCTTTTGCGATAATTTCGCCAAGACCGCCGGTAGCAACCACTTTAATCTCTTTAACTCCGAGTTCTTTCTTTATCTTTTTAAGTATGTTATCCACTAACCCCGCAAAGCCGAAAATGATACCAGCCTGCATACAATGTTTAGTGTTTTTGCCTATAACCGTCTTTGGAGCGTCGAGTTCAACCATAGGAAGTTGCGCGGTTTTAGTCGCTAGCCCCTCTAAGGAAGTCTTAATTCCCGGTGCAATAACGACGCCTAAAAGTTCGCAATTTTCCGTAACCACGTCAAACGTCGTAGCCGTACCA
>JAFQLO010000002.1 GCA_017414525.1 Clostridia bacterium
CACAATATGAGCCACGCAACTACCGCGTACCTCGGCTATTTGCGCGACTATCAGTATATCTACGAGGCAGTAGCTGATTTTGATATAAAATACGTTGCTTATCGTGCGCTCGTTCAGTCGGCAAACGCCGTGGCAAAAGAGAACGGCGTCGGTATTGACGACCTTTTATCACACGCAGAAAACCTATTATATCGCTTTACTAATAAGGCTCTCGCTGATACCGTTGCTAGGGTTGGTAAGGATACCAAGAGAAAACTTAGCGCAAACGATAGACTTATCGGTGCGATTAACCTCGCAGATAAACACGACCTTCCTTGTGAATATCTCTGCATAGGCGTTGCTGCTGGAATGTGCTTTAATCCAGATGGCGACGATAGTAGCATAGAACTATGTAACTTTGCAAAAGATAACGGCGCAAAAGAAACGCTTAAAAAGTATTGTAACTACGAGGGAAGAATGACCGACCTTATATGCACGCTTTATCAGATGATTAAGGACGGCAAACAGATTTCCGCGCTCGTAAAATACTGTGAAATTCTCACAGGAAAAAGCGTGAGGGTATAAGGAGAAGTATGGAAAGAAAAGGTATTGCACTTGCGGGCAACATTTTAACCGATAACGTTAAGTTCGTTCAAACTTATCCTGAAAAAGGAATGCTTGCAACGATTACCAGCGAATCGCTTGCAGTAGGCGGCTGCGTTCCCAACACGGGTATCGATATTGCTAAACTTGATAAGTCAATGAAAGTTTTTGCTTACGGCAAGGTCGGTGACGATTATAAGGGCAAATACGTGGTCGGCGAAATGAAAAAGGTTGGAATAGACGTGAGTGGTGTTAAGATCAGTAAAACTGCACCCACTTCTTATTCAGACGTTATAACGGTTGAGGGAACTGGGGAGAGAACCTTTTTCCATAACCGTGGCGCAAACAAAGAATTCTGCCCAGAGGACGTTGACCTTGATAGCGTAAGCGCGAAAATTCTTCACGCTGGATACTTAATGCTCCTTGATTCCTTTGATAAAATCGGTGAGGACGGAACTACCCCGATGTCCAAGTTCTTAAAAGAGGCTAGAAGCAAGGGGATTAAAACTTCTATCGATATAGTCAGCGAGTCTAGCGGTAACTTCTTAAAGGTTGTATCTTCCGCACTTCCGCATTGTGACTACGTTATAATCAACGAGATAGAAGCAGGGCAGATTGCCGGCGTTGAACCTAGGGACGAAAAGGGCGCGCTTATCACGGAAAACATTGAGGTTATTATTAAAAAACTTATGGATATGGGCGTTAACGAAAAGGTGGTTATCCACTGCCCTGAAATGGGTTTTGCCCTCGATAAGAGCGGAAAATATACTTTTGTACCCTCGATTAAACTTGAAAAAGGGTTTATTAAAGGTAGCGTTGGTGCTGGCGATGCCTTCTGCGCAGGCTGCTTATATGCAATCTATAACGACTATTCCGATGAGGAAATGTTAAAGTTTTCCAACCTCGTTGCAATTAACTGTTTATCTGCTCCAGATTCCGTTAGCGGAATAAGAGAAAAAGAAAAATTAAGCGAAGTATTTAATAAGAAATAATCTATTTTTAACTTAATTTAAGCGCACCGATTATCGGTGCGCTTTTTCGTTGACTTTTTAAGGGTCGGTGTTTTATAATTTAAGTATGGAGGAAGATTATGACGGAAAAATATATTTTAGAAAACTTTGATAAAACCGTGCGTTTTAATCCAAACGATGAGGGTAGGCACATCGGACTTCCTGAAAAGTACACCGTACCGTGTATATCGGGTGGGTTTTACGAGATGTATTACTGGGATACTTATTTTACTAATAAAGGTCTTATTATAGCAGGAAAAGGAGATCTTGCAAAATCAAACTGTAATAACGTTGCTTTTTTGATAAACAAGTTCGGTTATATGCCAAACGGAAGTTCAATTTCTTTTATCGGTAGGAGTCAGCCACCGTTTTTTGCACTTATGGTAAAGGACGTTTTCGAGGCAACTGGCGATGAAGAGTGGCTAAAAGTAATGTTAAAAGCCATTGAAAAAGAACTTGTTTTTTGGGAAACCAAAAGAAAGGGCGGTGAGCTTAATCGTTATTACGGAGATTATGACGATACCGCTTGTGAAAACTTCGGAAAAATGGTAGGTAACAGAATAAAGATAGATGAATCGAGGGATTTTGTGGAGGCTGGACTAGACTATCTTGCAGAGGCTGAATCGGGTTGGGACTTTACTGGTCGATTTAACGGTCGTTGTGCGGACTTTAACGCGGTTGACCTTAATTCGCTTTTATACGCTGCGGAAAAGTTTTTGGGCGAACACGCGGGGTATGAAAAATGGCTAAAAAAAGCAGAAGAGAGAAAACAAAAAATTAACGAAATTCTATTCGATGAAAAGCAGGGCGTGTTTATCGATTACGACTTTGTTAACGACGAATTTTCTACCGTTAAAAGTTGCGCGGGATTTATGCCTTTCTTTGTTGGGGCGGCGGACGAGAAATATGCGTTCGGTGCTAAAAACCTGTTAAAAGCAGTTGAGGAAGAATTTGCGTTATCGGCAACGGAAGAAACGGATAACAATTATCAATGGGGTTATAAAAACGCTTGGGCACCCTTACATTTAATTACCGTTGTGGGGCTTAATAATTACGGTTTTATTGAAGACGCAAAAAGAATTGCTAAAAAGTACGTGGATTTAGTTGATACCAACTTTGAAAAAACTGGTGGATTATGGGAAAAATATAACGCCGTAACGGGCGGAATAGACGCGGTTAGCGAATATGGAACTCCCGAGATGATGGGGTGGACGGCTGGCGTATATCTATACTGTAAAAAATTTCTAAATCAATAAAAAAAACGGTTTGCAAATTTGCAAACCGTTTTTAGTTTTGTTAGTTATTATGCGGGAATATTAACAGAAGTTAATTCCATAGTGAGTGAACCGCTAAATTCAACGTCGAGGTTAGAGTTAAGAGCATCGAGGATACCAACAAAGTTTTCGTTCGTGCTGTCAATGCTGAGGTTAGCCGCGCAAGAAACAACGTTTCCGTTCTTATCGAGAACGAGCTCCATCTTAATAACGTCGTCTATAAGTTCACTTACGTCGTTAATAACGGAAGAGATAACGGTTTTTGCTTGACCGTCGATTTCAAGTAAATCTTCTGCAATTTTCATATCAGCAACTTCTGCGATGAATGCTTTTTCTTCTTGAATAAATTGCTCGAATTCCGATTCTTCGATTCCAGCAAATTCAATAATGAAGTCCTTAATGGTCTTATCCTTGTTTTCTTGAACGAACTGTAAGATGCTCATATCGCCTTCGGGGAAGAGGAGGTCGTCAATTGTTACGTCACCATATTCAGGTGCATCGGGAGCGAGATAAGCTTGAATGAAATCGTTAAGCATATCAATGATTTCTTCTAAGCTCTTTCCGCTCTTTTCAACCTCTTGAACGAGTTCTTGAAGAGTCATACCGAGAACGTCGTCAATAATCTGAGGAAGTTTAGCGTAAGTACCTTCGCCCAAAATCATATCAACGGCTTCTGAAACAGTTCCGTTTAAGATTTCGTCGAGTTTTTTAACGGTAGGTCCAACGTCTTTGTTAGTGAACTTGTAGTTGTCGCCAACCTTTTTAACGGTAAATGTAGAGTCAAAAACTTCAGCAAGAGAGTTGTTAATAGATTCCTTATTGCTGTCAACGATATCGGTCAACATAGGAATAACGTCTTGTTGAAGAGCAGAGAAAACGTAAGTAATTTCCTCAGGCATTACTTCATTTTGGTCAAAAACGTCGGTAAAGCTATTTTCTTCTTCTCTGTTATTGAGTTCTTGTAACGCACTAGAAAGACCAGGGAACGTCATCTCCCTAGCGATAGAGTTGGTGATTGCGTTTTCTTTTATCGAGACGGCAACCGTTTGCTCTTGTTTAGCAAAAATAGCGTCATCAACGTAAGCGTTTAGAACTAAAGTTAGGCTAGCATCAATATAAATATTAGAATCAGCGTCGAAGCCCATTACTGCGTAAGTATTTGAGAGAGTTCCGCTATACTTATCAACTGAAATAGTATCGTAACCGTCTTCCGTTTGATAGGGGATTTCATAAAAACCGTCGGCATCGTCAGCGGGGGGGATTAACTCAAACTCAACGTCTTTAATTTCATACTTTAGCGCTTTGCCGTTGCCAAGAGTGTTCCAACCAGACTTAACGTAGTTAACGAAGAATTCGTCACCTAAAACCATCTTGTCACATTCGTCACAGAAGATTTTATCGTCGTGATTACAGGTTTGCTGACCAGGACCACCAGGACCACCGGGAGTGCCAGAGTCGTCAGGGTTTTCTGTCGGTGCACAAGCTAAGCAAGAGAAAGCCAAAACGATTGATAAGCACAAACATAGTAAAACTGAAAAAAACTTTTTGAAAGATTTCATATCCTTTCTCCTTATAAAATTTTATATTTTTATTATATGTTTAAAAATTAGAATTGTCAATAGGGAAAGCAAAATTTGTCAAAAGAAAAAACGGCGAAGAACTTCGCCGTTTTGGACAAAAAAACCGTGCATCTGCAATCGACAGACTCCGCCGAAGCGTTATCATAGCAGGTAACTCCTTCAAAGCAACCTTATATCACACGAGCTTTACCGTTTAGTGCTGCTACATTCCTGTCCTGACACGGTTCGCGGGAGCGCGTTGCATAAGACCTTGATATCATCATCCCTTACTATGAGCGGCCTTCCACGAAGCAAGCCTCAAACATCATTCTGGTCCGCTGAGCGAATTGCGGATAACAGGGCATCGCTAACTCCCCACATAGCACGGTGATAATATTCTAACTTAAAAACTTGAAATTAGCAAGTAAATTTTGAGTAATTTTATGATTTTTCGCAAAATTAACTTTACAAAATCTCAGATTATAGCTATAATTATTAAGTATAGTTTTAAAATAATACAATTTTCGAAAGTATTCGGGAGAAGTAGTTATGTATAAGAAAGTAGACACAACATTGAATTTTCTTGATAGGGAAAAAGAAGTCCTCAAGTTTTGGAAGGAAAATAAGATTTTCGAGAAAAACGTAGAGGAAAACAAAGGGAACAGAGAGTTCACCTTTTACGACGGTCCGCCGACGGCTAACGGAAAGCCGCACATCGGTCATATTTTAACGCGCGTTATTAAGGATATTATTCCGCGTTATCACGTTATGAAAGGGGACCACTGTTTGAGAAAGGCTGGTTGGGATACCCACGGCCTCCCCGTAGAACTTGAAGTTGAAAAACTTTTAGGTATCGACGGAAAACAAGAGATTGAAAAATACGGTATCGAACCGTTTATTAAAAAATGCAAAGAGAGCGTTTGGAAGTATAAATCCGAATGGGAAAAGATGAGTGACCGCGTAGGTTACTGGGCGGACATGGAAAACCCTTACGTTACTTACGACGATAACTATATCGAGTCCGTTTGGTGGGCAATTAAAACGATTGCGGAAAAAGGACTTCTTTATAAAGGTCATAAAATCGTTCCTTACTGCCCGCGTTGCGGAACTGCGTTATCATCTCACGAAGTAGCGCAAGGTTATAAGGACGTTAAGGACGTTTCAGTTTTCGTTCGCTTTAAGATGAAAGATAGAGAAAACGCTTACTTCCTCGCCTGGACGACCACTCCGTGGACACTTCCTTCAAACGTTGCGCTCTGCGTAAACCCCAAGGAAGACTATGCGGAAATTAAGGCAGAGGACGGCAGCGTTTACGTTCTTGCTGACGCACTCGTTCCCAGCCTCTTTGAAAACTATGAAAAACTTTCCGTTAAGAAAGGTTCTGAATATGAAGGTCAAGAATATATTCCGCTTTTTGACTACGCTAAGGGAACTTTTAAGGAAAAGGCTTATTATATCGTATGCGACGGCTACGTAACTCTTACCGACGGTAGCGGTATCGTTCACATCGCACCCGCGTTTGGTGAGGACGACGCAAACGTTGGAAGAAAGTATAATCTTCCTTTCGTTAAGCTTGTTGACGACCGCGGAAATATGCTTGAAAGCACGGGAATTCTCGCTGGTAAGTTCGTAAAAGACGCTGATAAAATTATTATTAAAATGCTTAAAGAAAACGGACTCTTGTTCAAGGAACTTCCCTTTGAGCATAGCTATCCTTTCTGCTGGAGATGCGACACGCCACTCCTTTACTATGCAAGAAGCAGTTGGTTTATTAAGATGACCGCTGTTAAAGATAGACTTATCGCTGCAAACGATTCAATTAACTGGATGCCCGAAACTATTAAAAAGGGCAGAATGGGTAACTTCCTAGAAAACGTTATCGACTGGGGTTTATCTCGTGAACGTTACTGGGGAACTCCGCTACCTGTATGGGTATGTAACAAGTGCGGTAAAATCCACGTTATCGGCAGTAAGGCAGAACTAAAAGAAAAATGCGGAATCGAGGGAGATATCGAACTTCACCGTCCGTATATCGACGACTGCACGTTTGCCTGCGAATGTGGCGGAACTTTCGTTAGAGAAAAAGAAGTTATCGACTGCTGGTTTGACTCTGGCTCAATGCCTTTCGCACAGTATCACTATCCATTTGAGAACAAGGAATTGTTTGAGAGTCATTTCCCCGCGGACTTTATCAGTGAGGCAATCGACCAAACGAGAGGCTGGTTCTACACGCTTCTTGCGATTTCTACCTTGCTCTTCGATAAAGCACCCTTTAAGAACTGTATCGTTTTAGGTCACGTTAACGACAAAAACGGTATTAAAATGAGTAAGCATAAAGGAAACGTCGTTGATCCTTGGACTATTCTCGATAAGCAGGGCGCGGACGCAGTTAGATGGTATTTCTATACTGGTTCTGCTCCTTGGTTACCCTCAAGATTCTATGAGGAAGCCGTTTCCGAAGCACAGAGAAAGTTTATGGGTACACTTTGGAACACTTACGCATTCTTCGTGCTTTACGCTGATATCGATAAATATAATCCCGCTGACTATAAACTTGAAGATTGCAAGTTGACGCTTATGGATAAGTGGGTTCTTTCAAAACTCAACACGCTCGTTAAGACTGTTGACGAAGGACTCGGTTCTTATAACATCTTCGATAGCGCTAGAGCACTTCAAGCGTTCACCGACGATCTTTCTAACTGGTACGTGCGCCGTGGCAGAGAAAGATATTGGGGACACGATATGACCGAAGATAAAATCGCCGCTTACACCACCCTTTATACGGTGCTCGTAACTATGGCGAAACTCTCCGCACCGTTCACTCCGTTTATGGCGGAATCAATCTATCAAAACCTCGTTCCTAACTTCTTCAAGGACGCACCCGAATCAGTTCATTTGTGCGCTTTCCCAGAAGTTGACGAAAAGGCTATTGATAAGGTTTTAGAAGACGGAATGCAGAATGTATTAGACATCGTCGTTTTAGGAAGAGCGTGCAGAAACACGGCAAACATCAAAAACCGTCAGCCACTTTCCAAGATTTTCGTATGTTCTGAAAGAAAGACCGAACTCTCGGAAGGACTTTTAGAGATTGCGAAAGATGAGCTTAACGTTAAGGCGGTTGAATATCTCCGTGACGCAAGCAAGTTCGTAACGTATAAGATTAAACCTCAGCTTAAAACGCTCGGACCTAAATACGGTGCGCTTTTAGGAAAGGTAAGAAAATTCTTTGAAGTTTGCAACGCAGCAGAAGTGGTTGCCACCGTTAAGAGCGGAGCAATATATAAGACGGAGTTTGAGGGCTCTGAATTTGAATTTGCGCTTGACGATCTCTTAATTTCAACTGAAAGTGCAGAGGGATTCATCGCCGCTAGCGATATGGGTATAACGGTAGTTATGGATACCACCGTTACCGAAGAACTTAAAGCAGAGGGCGTTGAAAGAGAACTTATCTCGAAGATTCAATCAATGAGAAAAGAGGCTGACTTTGAGGTCGTTGATAGAATTACCGTAAACTTTATAACTGCTGACGAGGGCGTTAAGAACGCATTAGTTAACGGAAAAGATCTTGCTAGCGTAGTATTAGCCGACTCTATTACCGAGGGTGATGCAGAGGGCTTTAAGAAAGAACTCGACATAAACGGCGCGGCTTGCACGGTTATTATCAATAAGGTTAGTAAATAATGAGAGCAGCAGAATGGAAAGACTATTCCGTAATCGCAACGGGTAACGGTTATAAACTTGAAAGGTGGGGAAAGGTTAATCTTCTCCGCCCCGACCCGCAAGTGATTTGGGATAGCCGCACAGATATGGACGGCTATAAAGGTCTTGCTGCAAAGTATATAAGAAGCGAAACGGGTGGCGGTAGATGGCTTATTAAAGGCGATATGCCCTCTGAATGGATAGTTTCTTATAAAGACCTTAAGTTCAAAATTAATACTATGGGCTTTAAGCATACTGGACTTTTTCCGGAGCAATCAGTCAACTGGGATTTAATGACGGAACTTATTAAAAACGCAGGTAGAGAAATCAACGTTTTGAACTTGTTTGCGTATACCGGTGGAGCAACCGTAGCGTGTGCAAAGGCGGGCGCAAACGTCTGCCACGTCGATGCGGCAAAAGGTATGGTCGAGCGTGCAGGTGAGAACGTGAGGCTATCTGGCGTGGACGGAAAGGTTAGATATATAATAGATGACTGCA
>JAFQLO010000025.1 GCA_017414525.1 Clostridia bacterium
ATATATCAACCAAGTTCCTATGAAACGTTCTTGCGAATACAAGGATATCGAAGACGTTATGGTATTCCTCGCATCTGATTACTCAGGTTATATGACTGGACAGGCTATTAACGTAACTGGCGGACAACAAATGTAATTTAAGCGGTTATAAACTTCGTTATGCGTCGTTTCTGCTCAGCCTCGGAACTTCGATGACCAGACGGTCTATCTCATCTCCTCGGCAGAGCGAGCCTAGCCTAACTCGTTTCTAACCACTTAAATGGTAAGGCGTACGCGCACTTCGGAAAATACTCGAATCGTACGTCTTGCTCGCATCTCCACCGTTTAACATAAAAATGCATGCATCTTGCGAAAGATTTTCGTATCTTGTCTTGCTTGCAACTAACCACTTAAATGGTAAGGCGTACGCGCATTGTTTTGTTTGCAACTAATCACTTAAAACATTTTAACCTATATAAAAATTAAGGAAATTTGTATGAATTTTAATTTAATGCATCCTGCAGAGCAAATCGTTCTGCTTATTAACAGAGTGTATCAAAAAGGACTTACCACCACTTCAGGTGGTAACCTTTCGATACTTGATAGTGAGGGTAACATTTGGATTACTCCGTCGGGTATTGATAAGGGTTCTCTCACTCCTTCTGATATTTGCAAGGTTCTTCCTGATGGAACGGTTATCGGAAAACATAAGCCGTCGGTTGAACTTCCTTTCCACAAACTCGTTTACCAAACTCGTGCAGACGTTTCTGCCGTATTGCACGCGCACCCGCCGGCACTCGTTAGTTACAGTTTGATTCGTGAAATTCCTAATATCAACATTATTCCTACTCCGCATCAAGTTTGCGGTCAAGTGGGGATTGCGCCTTACGAAGTTCCGGGTAGTGACGCCTTGGCGCAGAGAATCGTTAAGGAAATTAAGAAAGGTTATAACGCCGTTATTATGGAAAACCACGGAGTTATCACTTGTGCGGACAATTTGTTTGAGGCGTTCAAGCGTTTTGAAACTCTTAACTTCGCTGCGTCTATCGGTATTACCGCGTCTATTTTGGGTAAACCAGAAGGACTAACTGACGAGCAAATAGAACTTAACAGTAGAAAGGGATTAACTTCACTTGGTGAGTTTATTCCCACTTCTTATAGTTCTGAGGAAAGAAGATTGAGAAAAGAAATGTGCGCGCTTATCCATAGATCTTACGATCAAGGTTTGTTCACTAGCACGCAAGGAACTTTCTCCGTTCGTCTTAACGAAAATGCTTTCCTTATCACTCCTTATGGCGTGGATAGAAAGTATATTGAGCCAGAAGATATAGTGAGAATAGAGCATAACTGGAGAGAGGCAGGAAAGCGTCCTAGCCGTTCAGTTGGTCTTCATAAGCTTATTTATGACGAACACCCTGAAATTAACGCAATAACCGTTGCGCACCCAAAACACCTTATGGCGTTTGGCGTTACTCACACGCCTATTGATTCAAGAACTATTCCTGAATCTTATATAGCGATGAGAGATATTAAGCGCGTACCTTTTGGCACGAACATAACTAATCCCAAGAAGATATCTGATGAAATATCGTCGTCTTCTCCCGTCGTGCTAGTTGAAAACGACAGCGTTATCAGTACTGGTAACTCACTTATCAATGCGTTTGACCGTTTGGAAGTTGCTGAATTTACCGCAAACACCATTATTCACGCAAAGATGATAGGTGAAATCGTTATGATTAGCGATAAGGAAGTTGAGGATATTAACAAAGCATTTAATTTAAAATAAGCGGTTATAAGCGGCGCAATACTGCGTTAACTGTTCGCGCCTCGGAACTTCGATGACCAGTCGGTCTATCTCATCTCCTCGTCGGAGCGAGCCTTGTCTTGCTTGCTTCTAACCACTTATAAAAGATGAGATTGTTCTTAATAAAAGTTAAAAATAAAAAAAGGATAAATATAAAATGAAAAATACCATTAAAGATTTAATTGATATTTCACAATATGCTGGTAGTCGTGCGGACTACACTCAAGGTGGTGGCGGAAACACTTCCGTTAAGAACTTTGATAACGGAACTATGCTTATTAAGGCATCTGGTTACAGACTCGTTGACATCAACGAGAACACCGCTTTCGTTGCAGTTGATAAAAATAAGATTGAAAACTATTACAATAGCGTTGATCTTTCAGTAGAAAAAGATTACGAAAAGGAAAGTGCGGAAGTTTCTAAAAACTCCGTAGTTGAAATCAGCGGTATGCAGACGCTTCGTCCCAGCGTTGAAGTTGGTTTCCACGCAATCTTGAAAAAATACGTTATTCATACACACTCGGTATATGCAAACCTTCTCACTTGTTCACAAGAGGGAGAGGAACTCGCTGCAAAACTCTTTAAGGATAAAGATTTCGGCTTCATTTTCTTGCCTTATATCAACCCTGGTTTTGAACTTACCCTCGCTATGAAGAAAAAGATTGACGAATACGTTAAGGCTACTAACAAGTATCCCGAAGTTATCTTTATGAAAAATCACGGCTTGGTTGTAACCGGCGATTATATCGATAGAGTAAAGGCTGTTAATACAGACGTTAACGAAACTATTAGAAACCATTTTGGACTAGACGATAACTTTAGAAAAGTTGATCTCGTTCCCACCGAAACTGGATTTAAGTCAGAAACCAAAATCGTTACTGACTTCGTTAAGAACAACACTCTTAATAAGGCTGTTTTAGACGAAACGCCCCTTTATCCCGACCAGCTCGTATATCTTAACAACATTCTTGCTTTCTCACCCGAAACGATGATCGTTAAAGACGGCACGGTTTATTACAACGCAGACGTTAAAAAGGCGACCACTTTGGAAGAAACCCTCGCTGCATATTTGTTCGTCGTAACCAACGTTAAGAAGGCAAACCTCACCATTTCAACTATGAATGAAAAAGAAGTTTACTTCATTAATAACTGGGAAGCAGAAAAATATCGCCGCTCGGTAAAATAATTGCATTAAAATCACGCAGGGCGCACGGAGTATCCGCGCGCCCTGAAGTGTGCTTATGGGCAAAATGAAATATATTCAAATTTTATGAATATATGCATTTCGCAAAATGAATAAAAATAGGTAATATTCATTAAATATTGAATATTACTAAAAACTATGCGAATTATTTAGAATAAAATTCAAAAACTGCTTAAAAGTAGTTGACAATAAAATTCAATTATTTTATAATGCTATACGTAAATTAAATTTGTCTTGGAGGACGTTATGGAAAAGAAAGATATTAAGAAAGTAGTTTTGGCATATTCAGGTGGGCTTGACACCTCTATTATAATTCCTTGGCTTAAGGAAAACTATAACAACTGCGAAGTTATCGCCGTTGCTGCAAACGTTGGTCAGGCTGACGAGCTTGAGGGCTTGGAAGAAAAGGCTATTAAGACTGGTGCTTCTAAGTGTTACATTTTGGACCTTACCGATGATTACGTTGATAATTACATCGTTCCTTGCGTAAAGGCTGGTGCAATTTACGAAGAATACCTTTTGGGAACTTCGCACGCACGTCCTTGTATTGCAAAGGCTCTTGCAGAAATTGCTATTAAAGAGGGTGCTGACGCTATCGCTCACGGCTGTACTGGTAAGGGTAACGACCAAGTTCGTTTTGAACTTACCTTTAAGCACTTCGTTCCTAATATGCCTATTATTGCACCTTGGCGTGAATGGGATATTAAGTCTCGTGAAGAAGAAATTGATTACGCAGAGGCTCATAACGTACCTTTGAAAATAAACAGAGAAACTAACTACTCCAAGGATAAAAACCTCTGGCACTTATCTCACGAAGGTTTGGACCTAGAAGATACTGGCAACGAACCTACTTATGAAAAGAAAGGTTTCTTGGAAATGGGTGTTTCTCCCATAGATGCTCCCGATAAGCCCACCTATATCGAACTCGATTTCGTTAAGGGTGCGCCCGTTGCTCTCGACGGTAAGAAGATGAGTGCTAAAGAAATTATTTTAGAACTCAACAAACTCGGCGGGGCAAACGGTATAGGAATTTTAGACATCGTTGAAAACCGTTTGGTTGGTATGAAGTGCCGTGGCGTTTATGAAACTCCCGGTGGAGCAATCCTTTATAAGGCTCACAGCGTGCTCGAAACTTTGTGCCTTGATAAAATCACTATGCACGAAAAACAGAAACTTGCAATCACTTATGGTGAACTCGTTTATAACGGTCAGTGGTTTACTCCGCTCCGTGAAGCACTCGCTGCTTTCGTTGATAAAACGCAGGAAACCGTTACCGGTAAAGTTCGTTTGAAACTTTATAAAGGTAATATGATCAACGCTGGCGTATGGAGTGAAAATTCACTTTATAGCGAAGAAATCGCAACGTTTGGCGAGAGTGATTACAACCAGAAAGACGCTGAAGGCTTTATCAACCTTTTCGGACTTCCCATTAAGGTTGCAGCGATGGTTAAGGAAAACAAAAACTAATCTAAAATTAAATAATTCGTCCTGCGTATTTTCACGCAGGACAATTATCGTTTTTACGGAGATTAAAAAATGGCAAAGATGTGGACGGGACGCACGGACGGCGTGACCGATAAAATAGCGGACGACTTCAATTCGTCTATCGCGTTTGACAGCAGAATGTATAAGCAAGACGTTTTGGGCAGTATGGCTCACGCTAGTATGCTCGGAGCGAAAAATATTATCACTAAGGAAGAGGCGGATATTATAATCGGCGGACTTAGTGAGATTCTCGCTGATCTCGATAGCGGTAAGCTTGAAATTGATATGACCGCTGAAGACGTGCATATGTTTATCGAGCAAGAACTCACTAAAAGACTTGGTGACGTTGGCAAAAAACTTCACACTGCTAGAAGTCGTAACGATCAGGTTGCTCTAGATATGAGAATGTATTTAAGAGATGCAACCGACGAGATTGTTAATAAAATCAAAAAACTAATCGTGGAAGTTACCGATAAAGCAGAGGCTAATAAAAGCACGATAATGCCTGGGTACACTCATTTGCAAAGGGCGCAGCCCATAACGTTTGGTCATCACCTTATGGCGTACGCAATGATGCTCCTTCGTGACGTTGATAGGTTTATCGATTTAAGAAAGAGAATCAACGTTTGCCCGATAGGAAGTTGTGCACTTGCTGGGACGACTTACGATACGGATAGGAGAATGGAAGCTGCTGCATTAGGTTTTGAAGATATTGCGTTAAACAGTATCGACGGAGTATCCGATAGAGATTTCTGCGTGGAATTTTTGTCCGCTTGTTCACTCCTTATGATGCACCTTTCGAGATTTTCCGAAGAGATTATTCTTTGGACCAGTTGGGAATTTAAGTTCGTGGAACTCTCCGATGCGTTCACCACAGGTTCGTCGATTATGCCACAGAAAAAGAATTCGGATATGGCGGAACTAGTTCGTGGAAAGACCGGCAGAGTTTACGGCGATTTAATGGCTCTTTTAACGACTCTTAAAGGACTTCCGCTTGCATACAACAAAGATATGCAAGAGGATAAAGAGGGAACGTTTGACGCGGTTGACACCGTTAAAATGTGCTTAGACGTGTTTGCGCCTATGATAAACGGTATGAAAGTTATTAAAGAGAATATGCACCTCGCCGCACAGAAAGGATTTATCAATGCAACCGATCTTGCCGATTATCTCGTGAAAAAAGGTTTGCCGTTTAGGTCTGCTTATAAAATCAGCGGAACTATCGTTGGCGATTGTATTGCAAGCGGAAAGGTGTTAGAATCTTTAACGCTTGAAGAATATAAGAAATATAGCGAATTGTTTGATAACGATTTATACGAGGCTATTAGCCTTGAAACTTGCGTTAATAAGCGCATATCCGAGGGGGGGACTTCTCCCAAATCGGTGGAAAAACAGATAGAATTTGTAAGAGGAAAGTTGAATGTATAAGGTATTTATAGACGGAAGCGCGGGAACTACGGGGCTAAAAATTTTCGACCGCCTATCAAAAAGAGAAGATATTTCGTTAATTACCCTTCCCGAAGAAGTTAGGAAAGATATTTCCGCTAGAAAAGACGCGATAAATTCTGCGGACGTTGC
Organism: Clostridia bacterium; assembly: GCA_017414525.1. GTDB lineage: Bacteria > Bacillota > Clostridia > Christensenellales > Borkfalkiaceae > UBA1259. The sequence continues at coordinate 6,051 of JAFQLO010000025.1, forward strand.
ATTCTTATGTTTACCAGATGCGGCGGCGATAGAGGCGGTTTCACTAATTGAAAACGAAAGCGTTAAGGTTATCGATACTTCAACTGCTCATAGAACTAACCCGCTTTGGGCGTATGGTTTTCCAGAACTTAGCGGAAAAAGAGAATTAATAAAAAACTCTAAAAGAATAGCAAACCCTGGGTGTCACGCTAGCGGATTTATCGCTCTAGTTAATCCCCTCGTGGAAAAAGGAATTATTGATAAGGACGTGCTTTTAACTGGCGTTTCAATAACTGGATACACTGGCGGCGGGAAGAAAATGATAGCAGAGTACGAAGGGGAAAAGCCTGAACTTTATAATGCACCCCGTCAGTACGGCTTATCTCAAACGCATAAACATTTACCAGAGATTCAAAAACTTTGCGGCTTAAATAACTTGCCGGTTTTGTGCCCGATAGTTTCTGATTACCCAAGAGGAATGGAAGTTACCGTCCCGCTCTTTAAGAAAGATGTTAAGGGTAATATAGAGGACGTTAAGAATGCATACAGAGAACTTTATACCGGAAAGGTAGTTAAGTTCAACGAAAATGGCGATGAGGGCGGGTTCTTATCTGCCAGCGCGTTTGCGGGAAAAGACGGAATGGAAATTTCCGTTTACGGAAACGAAGATAGAATATTGCTCGTTTCTAGATTCGATAATTTAGGCAAAGGCGCATCGGGCGCAGCCATTCAAAATATGAATATACTTCTCGGCGTTGAAGAAACGACTGGGCTTACTTTATAAGGAGAAATTATGCTAAAAGTTATTAGTGGCGGCGTGTGTGCTGCAAAAGGTTTCACCGCAAGCGGAATTCATTGCGGAATTAGACACAATAGAACGAAAAAAGATTTGGCTTTAATTTATAGTGAAGTTAAGGCTACGGCTGCGGCTGTTTATACTACCAACTTAGTTAAGGGCGCACCTCTTTTGGTTACCAAAGAAAATATTGCCGACGGAATGGCGCAAGCAGTTATCTGCAACAGCGGTAACGCCAACACCTGCAACGCAAACGGTGTGGAAATCGCTAATAGAATGTGTTCGTCACTTTCTAATTCCTTAAAGATCGATGCGAAAGACGTAGTAGTTGCATCTACTGGCGTTATCGGTCAACCCCTTAATATTGACGTTATTGAAAAGGGAATACCCGACCTCGTTAAAAACCTCGCTGAAAACGGCGGTACTGACGCTGCCGAGGCTATTATGACAACTGACCTCGCTAAAAAAGAGGTAGCGGTTGAGTTCACCGTTGGCGGAAAGGTTTGCAGAATGGGCGGTATTGCTAAGGGTAGCGGAATGATTCACCCGAATATGGCAACTATGCTAGTGTTTATTACCACCGACGCCGCTATCTCTTCCGAGATGTTATCAAAGGCACTCAAAACGGACGTTCAAAACACCTTTAATATGATAAGCATTGACGGCGACACTTCTACTAACGATATGGTAACCGTGCTCGCTAACGGTCTTGCTGGTAACGAGATGATAACAAAAGAGGGAGAAGACTTTAACGCGTTTATGACCGCGCTTAACTCCATAACCGTAAGCCTTTGCAAAATGATTGCTGGTGACGGCGAAGGCGCAACAAAACTCTTGGAATGTTCGGTTATCGGTGCAAAAGATGAAAAGACGGCTAAAACGGTTGCAAAGAGCGTCATCTGTTCAAGTTTAACTAAGGCTGCTATGTTCGGTGCGGACGCCAACTGGGGACGCGTACTTTGCGCTATCGGTTATAGCGGTGCTGACGTTGACGTTAACAAGATTGACGTTGCATTCGTTTCAAATAAGGGAAGAGTGGACGTTTGCAAGAACGGTGCAGGCGTAGAATTCTCCGAAGAAAAAGCAAAAGAGATTTTGCTCGAAAAGGAAATAGTGATAGACGTTAACTTAAACAGCGGTGACGCTTGCTCAAAGGCGTGGGGTTGCGACCTCACTTACGATTACGTAAAAATAAACGGCGATTATCGCACCTAATAAGAGGTTGAATATGGATAAACATTTTTCAAATGCACAGAGGGCGGAAGTGCTCGTTCAGGCTTTGCCTTACATAAAGAGATATAGCGGGGAAATCGTCGTAGTTAAGTACGGTGGCAACGCTATGATAAATCAAGAACTTAAAGAACAGGTTATGGAAGACATCGTCCTTCTTTGGTTAACTGGTGTTAAAGTCGTGCTCGTTCACGGTGGCGGTCCAGAGATTAGCGAAATGATGAACAAACTCGGCAAAAAAGCAGAGTTCGTCGATGGTCTTAGAGTAACCGATAAAGAAACGGTTGATATCGTTCAGATGGTTCTAGCGGGAAAGATCAACAAGTCGCTCGTTAATTACCTAGAGAGTAACGGCGGAAAGGCGATGGGTATTTCCGGTATGGATGGAAGACTTATCGAGGCTAAAATGAAGAATCCTAAGCTCGGTTACGTTGGCGAAATTGTTAAGGTTAACATCGGTGCAGTTGAAGATTTATTGAATAACGGATATATTCCCGTAGTTTCAACCGTTGGTTGCGATAAAGAGGGGAACAGTTATAATATTAACGCTGATACTGCTGCGGCACATATCGCTGGTGCGCTCAACGCTAAACGTCTTATTATGATGACGGATATTGAGGGCGTGCTTAAAGATAAAGACGATCCTACCACTCTTATTCCAGAGATAAAGGCTAGCGAGGCTAAAAAGTTATACGACGAGGGCGTTATTTCTGGCGGTATGATTCCGAAAGTTGAGTGCTGTGTGGACGCTATTGCTAAGGGCGTTAAGAAGGTTATCATTATGGACGGCAGAGTTCCGCACTCAATCCTTATGGAACTTTTCACCGACGAGGGTGCGGGAACTATGGTTCACGGAGATTAATATGAGCATCATTGAAAGGGATAAAAAATACGTTGCGAACACTTATGCTAGGTTTCCCGTTGAAATTGTCAGCGGGGAAGGCTCTTATCTATACTCACCCGACGGAAAGAAGTATATTGATATGGGCTCTGGTATAGGCGTTACAGCGTTTGGTTTTAACGACGAACAGTGGAAGAGTGCTGTGGTTTCCCAAATAAACAAAGTTCAGCACACTTCTAACTTATACTACACAGAGCCTTGCGCCCGTTTAGCAGAACTTTTGTGCGAGAAGACTGGTATGAAAAAAGTTTTCTTCGCTAACTCTGGCGCGGAGGCAAACGAGTGCGCTATTAAGGTTGCGAGAAAATACGCTGCTGATAAAAAAGGTAATGAATATAGCACTATCGTTACCCTTAAGAACAGTTTCCACGGCAGAACGCTAACCACCTTAGCCGCAACTGGGCAAGATAAGTTCCACGAGCTTTTTCAGCCTTTAACTAGTGGTTTCGTTCACGCTACTGCTAACGATATCGATAGCGTTAAGTCGGCTGTAAAAGAGAACAAAGTTTGCGCAATAATGATTGAATGCGTTCAAGGCGAGGGCGGAGTTATTGCTCTTGACAAAGAGTTCGTGCTTGGCGTTAAAAAGATTTGTGACGAGCAGGATATTTTATTAGTAATTGACGAAGTTCAAACTGGTAACGGCAGGACTGGCAAACTCTACGCGTATATGAATTACGGCGTTGAGCCTGACGTTGTTACTACCGCTAAAGGTCTAGGCGGTGGACTTCCTATCGGTGCGTGCTTAATGAACGCTAAAACCGAGAACGTTTTAGGCTTTGGTGATCACGGCTCGACTTATGGTGGTAACCCAGTTTGTGCTGCTGGTGCAGTAAGCGTTATCGAGCGTTTGACCGACGAGTTCTTAGCGGAAGTTAATGAAAAAAGTCAATACGTGTTTAATACGTTAAGTGGCAAAAAAGGCATTGAATCGGTAAGCGGAATGGGGCTTATGGTGGGGATTAAAACTACTAGACCCGCAAAAGACGTCGTTGCAGAGTGCATTGATAAGGGCGTTTTGTGCCTTACCGCTAAAGATAAGGTAAGACTCCTTCCTGCACTTAATATTCCTATGGAAGTCTTGAAAGACGCGATAGAAGTTATTATCGATGCTGCTAGCAAATAAGGAGAGAATTATGAATCTTAAAGGCAGAAGTTTTCTTAAACTTTTAGATTTTACCCCTGAAGAAATTCAAGGGCTAATCGATTTAGCAATAGAATTAAAGGAAAAGAAGAAAAAGGGCGAACCTCATAAATATTTAGAGGGCAAAAATATCGCACTTATTTTTGAAAAGACTAGTACCCGTACCCGTTGCAGTTTTGAAGTGGCGGCTGCTGATCTCGGTATGCATCCCGTTTATCTCGACCCAAGCGGTTCGCAGATAGGCAAAAAGGAGAGTATTGCTGACACCGCTAGGGTAATCGGCAGAATGTTCGATGGAATTGAATACCGTGGTTATGGTCAAGAAATCGTTGAAGATTTAGCAAAATACGCTGGCGTTCCCGTGTGGAACGGTCTAACTAACGAATTCCACCCCACGCAGATTTTAGCGGACTTTATGACTATCATCGAACATTTTGGTAGCCTCAAAGGTAGAAAACTCGTTTATATGGGTGATGCTAGATATAATATGGGCAATTCGCTTATGGTTGGTGCGGCAAAAATGGGAATGCACTTCGTTGCTTGCGCACCGAAAAAATATTTCCCGAATGCTGAACTCGTTAGCGAATGTCAAAAGATAGCAAAAGAAACCGGCGCAATCTTGGAGTTCGAAGAGGACGTTCTAAAAGCAACCAAAAACGCCGACGTTATTTATACCGACGTTTGGGTTTCGATGGGCGAACCGCAAGAAGTTTGGGCAGAGAGAATCAAAGAATTGCTCCCTTACCAAGTTAACAAAGCCGCTATGGATAACGCTGGCAAAAATTGTAAATTCATGCACTGTTTGCCCGCATTTCACGACCTCAAAACTACTATCGGTAAAGATATTTACGAAAAGTTTGGCATTTCCGCTATGGAAGTTACCGACGAAGTTTTCGAAAGTTCTCAGTCCATAGTTTTTGACGAGGCAGAGAACCGTATGCATACTATAAAGGCGGTAATGCTCTCAACTTTAAACGCCTTATAAGCGGCGCAATACTGCGTTAACTGCTCGCGCCTCGGAACTTCGATGACCAGACGGTCTATCTCATCTCCTCGGCGGAGCGAGCCTTGTCTTGCTTGCTTCTAAGTCGTTTAACATTAAACGGTTGAAATGCGACGCAATACTGCGTTTACTGAAAAGCGGTTACGACCGCGAATGACCAACAAGGTCAATCGCGTCCGTCCCACTTTTCAAGCCTTGCCTAACTTGTTTCTAAGCCGTTTAACTTTAAACGCCGTATAAGCTACGCAATACTGCGTTAACTGCTCGCGCCTCGGAACTTCGATGACCAGACGGTCTATCTCATCTCCTCGTCGGAGCGAGCCTTGTCTTGCTTGCTTCTAAGTCGTTTAGAATTATGTGTTTTATAATAAATTATAATTCCCATTGATGATTTTCGTCAATGGGTTTTTTTAATAAAAGTTTGTTGATTTATCTTTGTTGTGTGGTATTTATACTTATGATTTTTTATACATTGACAAAAAAGAAGGCATTGTTTATCATTAACGCATAAATACTTTTTATAGGTGATAATATGTTACAAATTTTGAGTGCTAAAAAGATAGTTGAAAGTCACGGGATTTCTAATACTGAATTAGTTTTTAGGAAAGACGAATATAGGGTAGGAATAGGCACTCCGCCTAAAACTATGGTCGTTTCCGAAGAAGGCGGAAGTATCACTCTTGATTTTGGAAAAGAGATGTGCGGTGGAATCGGACTTTATATTTATCATATTATATCGCCTGGTGAAACTAGGGAATCGACCGTTCATATTAGATTCGGTGAAAGTTTAACCGAGGCTAATTCTATTCTAGGTGAAAAAGGGTCTTGCAATCACCATTCGCCAAGAGATTTTAACCAAGTAATATCGGGCGGGTCAAACCTAGTTTACGGAAATACCGGATATAGATTCGTGCGTTTAGACTTTGCGCCCGGTGCTAAAGTTTTGATTAAGGCAATAAAGGGCACTAACCATATTTTAAGACTTCCCGTAAAATATAAATACGAAGGCAAAGATTTATTAATAAAGAAAATATACGACGCTGCAAAGCGTACCATTGACTTATGCGCAGGGCAAGGTTTTATTTGGGACGGCATAAAACGTGACCGCCAAGTTTGGATGGGTGACTTATGGCTTGCCTCAAACGGTATGCTAGAACTTTACGGAAGAGTAAAAGCGTTTGAAAACTCTCTGGATTTTGACAGAGTAAGAATTGAAGGTAACGGCGGTGGTTGGAGTTGTTCTATCCCAGGGGAATCTATGTGTTGGGCAATAAACCTAGCAAGGTACTGCTTGAAAAACGAGTGTTGGGATTTTGCAAGAAAAGAGTTTGATTTCTTAAAAGATAGAATAAGACTGTTTAACAGCTGTATCGCTGACGATGGAACGATGAGCTTTTCGAGATATTTTATTGACTGGGCGTCAGACGGTTGTGGCGACGAGGAGGCTTTTACTAGAGTTGGCGCGGTGTATACTGCTAAAAATGCAATAAAACTTTACGAGGCGTTAGGAGAAGATGCAACCGAGCCGAAAAGACTTCTTGATTGTGCGCTTAAAGGCGACTTTACAATGAAGGGCAGAAAACAGGCTATAGGGTATAAATTCGCAGTTTTGGGCGAGATTACCGACGAGGAATATCAGAAGTTGATTGCTGGTGGCACGGAAGGCTTTGCTCCTTCGATGGCGTATTACATATTGAACGCGATTGCATCTAGGGATAAAGATCTCGCAATAAAACTTATGAAAGAGTATTACGGCGGAATGATAAGTAAAGGTGCGACGACTTTCTGGGAAGGCTACGAGCCGTCTTGGTTAGAGGGTAGCGGAAGAATCGATAGAAAAACGCCAAAGGGCAAAAAAGATATTCACGCAGACTTTGGTGAGCATTGTTTCGTAGGGGTTAGAAATAGCCTTTGCCACGTTTGGTCGGGCGGAATTATTGGATTTATTAAGAAATATTGTTAGAATAAAATAAAAAAACAGGTGATTGCTATCACCTGTTTTTTGATAGTTTTAAGTTTACTAAAAATATCGTTATAAATAAAAGTGCGGTTATGATAAAAATAACGATATAAGAGAATTGCCAACTTATATTTTCAATAGTAAGTCCCGTTATCATAGGAGCAAAACCAGCGGCAAAACCGCCCGCTGCGTTCATAAGGCAACCTAGTCCGCCAGAGTTTATCCCACCGCCTATTTTTAGGGGAAGCACGCCGAAAGTTATAGTGATAACGCCTTGGAAAATTACCAAATAAGTTACCAAAATGATTATTGCGACTACGACGTTTAATTTGAATAAGAAAATCATCAAAAACGATAGTATGACGCCGACGCCCAAATAAACCAGCGCGACGGAAATAAAGTTTCTATGCTGTTCGCAGTGAATTATAGAAACTATTGCACCGATAATGGTTGCGATGGGCGCGAGTGTGGATATCAAAATGCAAATATGGCTTGGGAGATTATGGTTTTCCGCTAGCATATCGGGCATCCAGTTCATTCCCGCGTAAAAGACGTAATGCACGAAAAAACTAAGTATAAAAGAACTTATAAAGAACACCGATTTTGAGCGTTTCGTTTTAAGGAGCAATATCGGTTTTTCTTCGAGAGAGGTATTTTTCTCGTCGAAAATCGTAAGTTTAACGTGCTTTTCGCAAAGGTATACGGAAAGAAAGAACAAAGCTGCGGAGATTGATAAGATTATTCCTAAAACTATGAATGGAAGATTCCACTTGTTAATTGCTACCGCAAAAGCCGACGAACCGTAAGAGATGATTCCCGCAATCGCCATTCCGACGTTCATAACCGTGTTTGCAAACGCCAGCCTAGATTCAGGTAAGTATCTTTTTAAGACGGCAAGGCACATTCCCCAAACGCCCGCTTGCAAAATACCGTTTAGAGATAGTAGCCACCACGCTTGCCAAAGCTCGGTAATTAACGCGACCAAAACGGTGACTATTCCCGATAGGAACATAGAGAGCCCCAAAAACCATTTGATATTTATGCGGTCCATAAAGAAAAACATTAATATCTGTGCGATTGAATAGGTTATAAAGTAATAGGTCATAGCGAGGGCGATATCCGCCTTACCAGCGTTAAAAATGCGTTGGAGTTCAACGATTTCCGCCGTGTAAACGTTTTTAGAACCCATCATCATAATCCAAAGGAAGGCACAAGAGAATATTAAAAAGTTTTGGAATTTAGTTTGTTTCATAACACACCTCGAAAGACGGAGATATTATATTATTAAAGTAAGTAAAAGTCAACAAAAAAACTTTAAAATGAAAAAACGGTTGAAAAATCGTTGACAAAAAACTTTGCTGTTGGTATACTAATTAGGCTTAACGAACCGCCAAAGGGCAAAGGAGGGTTGAAGAGATGTCTACAGTAAGAGTTGGTGAAAACGAAAATATCGATAGCGCACTTCGTCGTTTTAAGAGAAAATGTTCTCGTGACGGCATTATCGGCGATTTGAGAAAGAAAGAACATTACGAAAAACCTTCCGTTAGAAAGAAGAAAAAATCTGAAGCGGCAAGAAAGAGAAGCATTAAAGGCTAAAAAAGAGAGTCTACCGAAGAAAATTCACGGTAGACTTTTTGTTTGTCTGCGGAATTTGTCGAATAATGTCGAAAGGAGAATCGTAATATGGTTGACGGACAGAAAACCTTAAAAGAATATTGCAGAGAAGCCAAGAAAAGAATGAAGCAAGGCTTTTGGCAAAACTATAATAAGAATTTAACGGAGGATATAGAGCGTGCAGAACAAGCGGGAGTAGCCTCGTCAAAGGTTAAAGAATATTATTCTGCGAAAGTTAGTGAAAATATAAGGCACGGTGAAAGTGACGGGGAGGAGTTTTATCTTAAAGTTAAAAAACTTCTTGACGAAGAAGGAGAGGTGGCCAACGCTATCGGCAGACTTACGGATAAGGAATATTATCAATCGCTATCCTACGACGAACAGCAAAGCTATAACTTAAGGCTTTCTGAAAAGTATCTTAAAGCGGTGGAACGATATAAAAAAGAAAAGGAAATGGCGTTTTAATTATTAGGCTCGTTCACAAAATCTAGTTGATTTTTGACGGAAAAATACTGCGAATTACTTCGCGTTTTTTTAGTGAACAGACTCTACGAGTATGCCCCCTAAAAAGAACGCTCGTTCTTCTTGTATTTTTCTCGTCAAATCGCATAAATGCTAATCAACTATCTTTTGTTCACTCGCCTTTGATTTATAGGCTTTTACGAAAACAAATTGATTTTTGGTGGAAAAATACTTCAAATTACTTCGCGTTTTCCTCGGGAACATACCGCTACGGGTATGCCCCCGCGAAATAACGCTCGTTCTTTTTGTATTTTTACTCGCCAAATCGCATAAATGCTAATCAACTATCTTTTGTTCACTCGTCTTTAATCTTCGTCTACTTGTTGCAAAAATCACTTTTATAGTGTATAATGAACAAAAGGAGATTTATTTATGAAAAATTATTTTGAAAGTTTGATAAAGACTAGACAGTCTTGCAGAGATTTTAACGATAAGGAAGTGGAAAAAGAAACGCTTGAAAGAATAGCGGAACTTGCTATGCTCGCACCGTCCGCGTGCAATAGTCAGCCGTGGAAGATGTATCTAGTATCTGGTGAAAAGGCGAAAGATGTTATCCCTGCACTTCAAGAAAGAGGGCATAACCCATTCTTGGAAAAGGCAAAAGCGTTTATCGTAGTTACCGAAAAGGACGCGACTCTTAAAACTTTCGTAAGTTCAAAATTTCATAGCAATCACTTCGTGAAATACGATATCGGTCAGCTACTTGCCTACATTACTCTAGGCGCAGAGAGCATAGGGGTTAAGTCTTGCATCATCGGTTGGATAAATCAAGAGGAGCTTAGAAAGGCTGTCGGTTACCCGCAAGAGGAAGTATCAAACGTCGTAGTTGCGCTTGGCTATTCAGATTGTGAAATTAGAGATAAAAAGAGAAAAGAAAAAGAAGAAGTAGTAACGATTGTTGAATAAAAAAATAGGAGAGGATTTATCCTCTCCATTTTTATTGTAGTTATTTTTTTGGTTCGTCGGGGTTTGCTTTTTTGAACTTGTAATGCTCTAAAGCTTGAGCGAGTTGGTCTCCGCAAGAAGTGTTACTTCTGCATTTGATGCCCTTTAAGGTGGCGATAACTTCGTCGATATGTTTTCCGTCAACGAGTCTTGCAATAGCTTGTAGGTTTCCACTGCAACCGCCTATAAATTTAACGTTGGTTAAAATATCGTCTTCCGTTACGTCGAATAAAATCTGTCTTGAGCAAGTGCCTCTGGTCATATAAGTTTGCATAATTTCTTACTCCTTACTAATCTACTAAGTTGTCGTACAAGTTACGGTAAACGTCCGCAGCTTTTTCCCCCCATTTTTTATAAATATCCTTTGCCGTTTGGCGGTTAGGAACGACGAATTTAAGTTCCATAAGGGGTTGAGCGGGTTCGATGATTTTTAAGTACACCGTGTAAGTTCCGTCCTTATTCATAAAATAGTCGGCAACGCACTCTTGTTTTCTGCGATATTTAGCGCGGTTATTCTTAACGAATAGGGAAATGGCTTCACGAGTGGACGCAGGAATATTGATGAAAAAATTGGCAAGACAGATTCTCCCGTCCGGCGTAATAGTGTAAAGCGGTTCGTCGTCGTTACTGATGTTATAGATCCAGCCACAATCCAAAAGTTGGTTTAGAATGGGTTGGCAGTCCATATAAGCCAGCCAGTTGTTGGACGAACAGCACATATCAAGCACCGTGTTTTCCGATAGGGGAACTTCCATCTTGTCAAAGACGAATAACAATATCAATTTGTTGAGTGATGAATCACCTTTGACCTGCATAACCTAAAAAACTCCATATTACTGTTTTTTAATTATATCACAAAAAAAATTTTTGTAAAGAACTTTAATGAAAATTTTATAAAAATATGACAAAAAAAGTTTATTATACTCGTTTTTTATGGTATACTTAAATAAAATGGATAACGTTTGATTATTTTTACTTTTCTTTATGGGAGGAACAAATCTTGACTAAGCGTGAAGAACTAGAGTTGTTTTTAGAAAAAGCGGACGAGCTTATTGACAGTAAGTATATTTTAGCTGACGTAAAACTTGCAAACTTATTGAAAGTAATCGCTGGGGCGGAAACTTTGCTTGCACTTTTTAAGAATTGTCTTACCGATTTTGATTACGACGAGGCTAGGGGTAAATATTTAGTTAGAAGTAAATATCTTGCTCCTGATAAAGGCGAATTCGTTCAGCCACCGAACTCTAGAGAACTTTTATCATTCGTGTTTTATACTTTGGTGGAAATTGACGATAAAACCATTAATTTTGCCGACTTTATAAACAAGTATTTTTACGAGGACGGAAGTTTTTCGTCTGGTTACGAGGCGTTTATCAACACTATGATTAAACCCTTTAAGAACGCCGTTAAAATTTTGATGGAAAGCGTTATCGAGGGCAAACTTCAAGATCCCATCGAGGCTCTTTGCGAAGAGGAAGATAGGCGCGCAAAACAATTAGAGGCTGAAGAACTCCGCGCGAAAAAGGAAAGAGATATCGAGCAAAAGGCGTACGCTGCTAGCATTAAAAAGGTAAAAGAATTACTTTTAGAGGATAAGCAGAAGATTAAAGCTTCAAAGAAAAAAGAATGTGTGAAAGAAGAGATGTTCTTAGTAATCGATATGCTTGCCAACGCCGTTGAGAGCGACGATAAAGACGCGATTACTTACGCTTGGGTTTCGTATAAAAACTTAGCTGCCGTACATCCTTTCTTGCTCTTTTTTAGAGGAAGGACGGTTGGAAAAATTATTGGGAGCATATTAAATGCGTTTTAAGGAAAAAACCGTTAAGTCGGAGGTTATCTATAAAGGGCGAATTATTACTGTTAAAAAGGACGATATAGTTCTTCCTAACGGCAATTCCGCAATCCGCGAAGTCGTTCATCACTCTGGTGGTAGTGCGATATTGTGCGAGATGGACGGAAAGATTTTAATGGTTAAACAGTTTCGCTATCCTTATGCGGAAGAACTTTGGGAAATACCCGCGGGCAAGCTTAACGAGGGGGAATCGCCAGAGCTTACTGCTATTCGTGAACTTGAAGAGGAAGGCGGTATTAAGGCAAAGAGAGTGGAGAAACTCTTTGAGATTTATCCTACTCCCGCGTATAACGACGAAATTATCAGAATTTATCAAGCGTTCGATTTAGAGAAAACTCAAAAGCATTTAGACGAGGACGAGTTTTTGACTAGCGAATGGATTGAAAAAGAAAAACTAAAAGATATGATATATAGCGGCGAGATTAAAGATGCAAAAACGGTTATTGCACTTCTTGCCGTATTAGATAAGTAGGGAATTGATTAAATCTTATTTAAGGACGGAATTACTTTGAAGAGAACAGACGTAAGAAACGTGGCGATTATCGCGCACGTAGATCATGGCAAAACCACATTAGTTAACGAAATGTTAAAACAGGGCGGAATTTTCCGTGATAACCAAGAGGTTATGGATAGAGTTATGGACTCTGGTGACCTCGAGCGTGAGCGCGGAATAACGATCCTTGCAAAAAACACCTCGGCGTTTTATAACGGCGTTAAAATCAACGTCGTTGATACCCCCGGTCACGCAGACTTTGGCGGAGAGGTTGAGCGTGTTCTTAAAATGGTTAACGGCGTTTTGGTGCTCGTTGACGCTTGTGAAGGACCTATGCCTCAAACTCGTTTCGTTATGCAAAAGGCGTTGGAACTTAATCATAAACTTATTATCGTCGTAAATAAAATCGATAGACCTGACGCAAGGCTTTCAGAAGTTCAGGACGAAATACTAGAACTTCTCTTTGACCTTAACGCTAGCGACGACCAGATAGAAAGCCCGATTATTTTCTGTTCTGGTAGGGCGGGAACTGCGACTAGAGATTATAAAGTTCCGGGGAAAGATTTAACGCCACTTTTCGATATGATCGTAAATCACTTTGAACCCCAAGAAGTTGACGACGAAGGTCCTTTCCAAATGCTCGTTTCTTCAATTGATTATAACGAATACGTTGGAAGAATCGGAATAGGCAGAATTGAACGCGGAAAGGTTAGCGTAAACCAAGACGTTCAAACTTGTAACTATAACGTAACAGGTAAGGAGGTTAAGGGTAAACTCGTTAGCATTTATCAAATCGAGGGGCTTAATAGGGTTTCTGTTGAAAATGCGAAAGCGGGCGATATAGTGTGCGTTAG
>JAFQLO010000026.1 GCA_017414525.1 Clostridia bacterium
CTTTAACCTTTTCTTCGTCAGTCTTTGCTTTTATTTCCTTATAAATCTCGTTGTAGTGTTCTCTTACCTTTTTAACGTCTTCGGGAATATCAGCAATAAAGGAAGTTGCAAGTTCTATCACGTCATCGGCAACACCTTCTTCTCTTAACTTTCTCTTTGCAATAAACTCGGGGTTACCACCGAGCAAAATATCAGTACCACGACCAGCCATGTTGGTTGCGATAGTTACTGCGCCAAGCCTACCTGCCTGAGCAACGATGTCCGCTTCTCTCGCGTGGTTTTTAGCGTTTAATACGTTATGCTTAACGCCGTGTCTTACCAAAAGCTTGGAAATTTCTTCTGACTTTTCTACGGTAACCGTACCAACGAGAACTGGCTGACCAGTTTTATGCTTTTCAACGATTTCTTTAATAACCGCTTTGTTCCTACCCGCAGAAGTCTTATAGATAATGTCGGGCATATCTACTCTTTGCACGGGTTTATTTGTGGGAATTTCCAAAACGTCTAAACCGTAAATTGCTCTAAACTCCTCTTCCTCGCTCTTTGCAGTACCAGTCATACCAGACAGTTTTTTATAAAGCCTAAAGTAGTTTTGGAAGGTAATTGTTGCGAAAGTTTTGTTTTCGTTTCTGATCTTAACGCTTTCCTTCGCCTCGATTGCTTGGTGCAAACCGTCAGAATAACGACGACCTATCATAAGACGACCGGTAAATTCGTCAACGATTATAACTTCGCCGTCAGAAACTACGTAATCGTTATCTCTCTTAAAGATATGATTAGCCTTTAACGCTTGTTGAATGTGGTGCGAAAGCCTTGCGTTTTCAATATCTGCAAAGTTTTCAAGCCCAAAAAATCTTTCTGCTTTTTCCGCACCGCTTTCGGTAATCTGAACGCTCTTCTCTTTTATATCAATGGTGAAGTCTTTATCCAAAACCAAAGTCTTAACGAACTTGTTAGCGGTAATATATTTATCGCTTGATTCTTCGCCTTTACCAGAAATAATAAGCGGAGTTCTAGCTTCGTCGATTAAAATTGAGTCAACCTCGTCGACGATAGCAAACGACAAGGGGCGTTGAACCATCTGCTCTACTCTACTCTTAAGATTATCTCTTAAGTAGTCAAAACCCATTTCGTTGTTAGTTCCGTAAGTAATATCGCAAGCATAAGCCTTTTTCTTGTCTTCGTCTTCCATACCAGTTACGGCAACGCCGACGGTGAGTCCTAAGAACTTATAAACCTTTCCCATCCACTCTGCGTCACGAGATGCGAGATAGTCGTTGACGGTAACGATATGAACGCCTTCTCCAGAGAGCGCGTTTAAGTATGCGGGAAGGGTTGCAACGAGCGTCTTACCTTCACCAGTTTTCATTTCTGCTACTCTACCTTGGTGCAAGCATATACCACCCATAATTTGAACTTTATAGTGACGCATATTAAGAACACGCCACGCTGCTTCTCTTGCAACTGCAAACGCATCGAATAAAATATCGTCCAAGGTTTCGCCCGCTTTCAACCTTCCCTTTAAGTGGTCGGTGCAATCGCGAAGTTCTTCGTCGGTTAGCTTTGCATACTTACTTTCTAGCGAAATAATTTTATCCGCCATTTTGTCCAGTTTTTTTAGGCTGCGTCTTGCCTCGCCTCCCAAAATGTACCTGAATAATCCCATAATATTCTCCTATTGACTGTTTAGTCTTAAATTTTCTAATATTTTTCAAACGGCGGTGTGCTTGCCACCGTTATAAGATACACGCGTTTTGCACCCGCGCGTTTAAGCTTATCCGCGACAGCTTGCGCAGTCGCGCCGGTTGTGGAAACGTCGTCTATTAAAACAATTTCCTTGTCCTTTATTTTCGCTCTTTCAAAAACTCTAAACGCACCCTCTAAGTTTTTCAGCCTTTCTTGTCTATTGAGTTTTGCTTGGCGTTTGGTTTCCTTAACCTTTTCAATTCCGTCGTACAGCGGAACTGAAGTAATTTTACTAACCTCTTCCGCAAGCAATCGCGATTGATTATAACCTCTCTTTGAAAGGGCTTTTTCCGTCATCGGGATATACCCGATAAAGTCTGCTCCAAAATAATTTTGCAAATATAAATTTGCTAACTTTTCACCAAAGTAATTGACGAGATACCGCTGGTTGAAGTATTTAAGCCCCATTATAAGTTTGGGAATGCTTTTCTCATAAACGAAAACACTTCTTGCCCTATCAATAGCCGTCATCTTCTCTGCACAAGTCGAACAAAATTCGGTTGCGGCAATAGTCTTTCTCCCACAATGCGCGCAGATATACCCGTCGTTAAAGGGGAGTTCACTCTCACACTTTTCACAAAAAATGCTATCGGAAAAGTTCTCTACTCCACAAACGCTGCATTTCCATTTAGGATTAAACAAAAATGCGGAAAAAAACTTCTTTATCCTCTCTCTGATAGGCATTATAAATACTTTTTAAGGTCAGCCACCCTATCGGTTTTCTCCCAAGAAAACTCTTCTTTACCAAAGTGGCCGTAACTTGCGGTCTTTTTATAAACGGGTTTTCTGAGGTTCAAGTTCTCAATTATCGCAGCAGGTCTAAGGTCAAATTCCTTTACGATTA